>JAHJBR010000160.1 GCA_018813445.1 Microcaldota archaeon
ACCAGATGTAGTTTTTGGGCTATCAGAACTTAGTGAACGAATGCTGATAAAGCTAGCGAACCTATTTTCAGGAAACAGCCAAAAAAACGGAGCAAACATAGAATGCCTTATGAAAACAAAGGGCAATGATGCGGCCAGATTTTTAGCATTGGCAATAACAAAACATAGAGAATTTGGAGAATGCTTTTCTCATTTAATGCGATATTTTGCTGGATGCGATGATGGCACGGATGTAGTCAAAATGTTGATGGGGAGTGGAGATGCAAAAATCACTAAACAGATTATTCATGAGCTTTTCTGGCATATTAACACTGAGCCTAAATCAATTGAAGGGGCTTCCTATGTTCTGATGGTTATTGCAGATGATATGAAATTAGTAGGCATTATTCCTATAGAAAAAATGGTTAAGGTTTTGGAGAATAAAAAAAAATTGAGCTATGATACCTTGGCAAAATTAAGTGCTGTTGTAAGGGAAATGGCTGCACAGAAAGTAAAAATTGAGCCTTTGATTCCAATTACAATTGAGATGCTTGATGGATTACCTCCAATATTTATGAATGCTGCTTTTGCATTGGATTATGCAGCTAAGAATAAAGAAAATGTGCCTTTTAGATCACTTGAAAAAGCAAGAAAGATTAAAGGACCAGAATAAATACATTAAACACGCAGTGTTTTTTAATAATAGTCAGGAATGAGTAGTATGGAATCAAGTTATTTATCAAATAAAGAAAAGGCAATAAAAGGCAGAATAAAGGATAATCCTTCTGATTTTATAGTTGAGGAGATAGGAGTTGATGGAAAAGTTTTTGCAATGGATGAGAAAATTACTAAGGAAAACTCGGGTTCTCAATTTGTGCATTTTGTTTTGCAAAAGGAGAATTGGAGCACTCCTGACACTGCAAGGGAAATAGCCTCAAGATTGCATATTTCACCTAAGAGAATAAACTATGCAGGAACTAAAGATAAGAAAGCAATTACTGTGCAATTGATGTCTGCTTTTGGAGTAAAAAAGGAGGCAGTTCTTGAGATTAAGATTTTAGGGATGAAGATTTTGGGTGCCTGGAATTCTACTGATAAAGTGGAGATGGGCATGCTTCTTGGAAACAGGTTTAAGATAAGAGTTGATGGAGAAGTTGATTCTGCCATTGTGGATGTGATTGCTGAAGAGTTGAATGTAAAATTTCCCAACTATTTCGGGCCCCAAAGGTTTGGTGGTACACGTAATAAAACACATAGAATAGGGGAGATGCTTCTAAGACATGATTTGAGAGGCGCAGTTGAAAGTTACTTAATGGATTATGAAGGGGAAACCAACCAGTATGCAATAGAAGCAAGAAAAAAACTTAAGGAAGAGCAGGATTATCAAAAAGCAGTGGATTATTTTCCAAAGCATCTTAGGATGGAACGGCTTCTTCTTATCCATCTTGCAAAGAATAAGTATGATTATGCAAACGCATTGCGGAAATTGCCTAGACCGGTTCTGCTTCTTTTTGTCCACGCTTTTCAGTCTTATATTTTCAATGTAATGGTTTCTGAAAGGCTTGGAGAAGGCGAATTGAGCAAGGAGGAAGGAGAATATTTTTGCAAAGAAAAGTTTGGATTTCCGGATTTGGATGCAAACTCTGATTCTGGATGGCTGGTTGGAAAAATAATAGGCTATGAAACTGTACTGAATGAAAGGGAAAAGGAATTGCTGGAAAGGTTTGATATTATGCAAAAGGATTTTCAGATGAAATCGATTCCGGAAATCAATTCAAAAGGAACTTACAGAACTTTGCTTGCACCAATGAAGGATTTTGAGTATAATGATAATGTATTTAGCTTTTCTTTGCCTTCTGGAAGCTATGCAACATCTGTATTAAGGGAATTCATAAAGGATTTGTGGTGAGGAATTGGAAGAAGAAGGATTGAAGTTTGAAATTGATAGGTTATTCTACAACAAGCAGATGAGGTTCTGCAGGAGCTTTGGCTCTCTTTCAGTAGGAGCTATTGAGGACGAGATTACGGTTTTAGATGGGTTTGCTGCATCAGGAATAAGAGGGTTGAGGTATGCGAAAGAAAATAAGAATGTGAAAAAAGTTGTTCTTTTAGATATATGGAGGATTGCACCTGAAATAATTATGAAAAACGCTGAAGCGAATGGAATAATTAATGCTGAAGTATATAACGCAGATTTCAATGAATTCACGGTTAAGAATAATTTTGATTTTGTTGAGATAGACGAGTCTTTTTGTACCGGAAGCTCTCTTATGCCTCAGAAAAAGAATCCAGA
>JAHJBR010000161.1 GCA_018813445.1 Microcaldota archaeon
GGATCTGGAAGGATATGGACAGATAAAAGTAGCTAAGAAAATGAAGATATCACAATCGACCTTGCATAGGCTTCTTGTTTCGGGTAGGAAAAAAATAGCCGATGCACTTGTAAACGGAAAGGCGATTAGAATAGAGGGAGGCAATTATTCCATTACTAAAAAAAAGAGGTGAAAATATGCCATATGGAGACGGAACTGGCCCTAGGTGGGCACAAGGAAATTGGAACTGCAGAAGAGGATTTGGAAGGATGGGTTTTGGACCTGGATTTGGAAGGAGATATGTACAACAACCAATAAACCAAGCGGCGCCTAATCAAAATGAAGTTTCTGATCTAGAATCTTATGAAAAGGAACTTAGATCCGAACTTGCTGAGATACAGACTAGATTAACGGAACTGCGGAGAAAGAGCAAATAATTCTGCTGAAAACCGATTTGTGATGTTTATGAAAGTATTGATTTCAACAGAAAAAGGAGGGCTTTCAGATAGTGTATTTCCTGTATTTGGAAGAAGCCCTACATTCACTATTGTAAATGCGGATAAAAATTCCAGGAAAATTGAAAACGCAAAAGTAATTCAGAATCCGGCATACCAAGCAGGAGGGGGTGCAGGAGTCGCTGCTGCACAAAATGCAATAAACCAAGGTGCACAAGCAATTATAAGCGGAAGCTGCGGACCCAATGCTCTTATAGTTCTTAATCAAGCTGGAATAGAAATCTATTCTGGAAATGGAAACGTAAAAAAAGCTGTTGAAAGCCTTTTGGAAGGAAAATTGAGTAAAACAAATTCAGGCACGGGGCAAAAGAATTTTGGATTTGGAAGACGCAAAATGGGCAGGAGATTCGATTGATAATCGCCATAACTTCAAATGGAAGCGGAATTAATGGAACAGTAGCAGAACATTTTGGAAGGTGTACTGAATTTGTAATAGCTGAACTAAAGAAAAATAAATTAATTACAATTAAAACTGTTGAAAATCCTTATTTTCAGAATCATGAACCTGGTGCAGTGCCTAAATTAATATCAGGTACAGGGGCAAAAATCCTAATTACTGGTGGGGCCGGACCAATGGCAATTGAAATGCTTGAATCAATGGGAATAGAGGTTGTTTGCGGAGCTTCTGGAAAAATAAAGGAAGTGCTTAATGATTACCTAGGCGGAAAATCCAAAAAAGGGGAAAATTCCTGCGAACATTGATGAGATGAATATATGATTATAGGGGTTAGTGGAGGTAAGGGTGGAACTGGAAAAACGGTTTTTTCAATCAACCTTGCAGTTGCACTTGCAAAAATTGGGGAAAATGTAACGCTCATAGACTGCGATCCGGATTGTCCAAGTGTTCATATTGTTCTTAAAACAAAACTCGGGGAGAAAAAAGAGGTATTTTCTTTTGTTCCTTAATTTGATTATAAAAAATGCATGAAATGCGGACTTTGTATTTCCAAGTGTGAATCCAACGCGCTTTTTCAGAATAAAAATAAAACACCCAAATTATTTGATAAGCTCTGTACAGGCTGCAAAACATGCATATACTCTTGTCCTTATAACGCAATAAAGGAAAAAAGTAAATTAATAGGTTGGACCTATTTTGGAAAAAATTTAGGGATTAGTATTTATTCAGGTGAATTAAAACCTTCTGAACCGCTTTCTGAAAAAATCGTGGATGCAGTGAAAAAAAGAGGATTGGGGAAAAAAGGGATAACGATAATAGACACTGCTGCGGGCGCGCATTGTAATGTTGTAAAGGCACTGGAAGGATGCGATTTTGCATTTTTAATTACTGAACCTACTCTTTTAGGCGAACACGATTTAAAGGCAATAAAAAAGGTGGCCAAACTACTTGGAATAAAGTACACGGTGGTGCTAAACCGGGCAGACATAACTGGAAAAACAATAAGTGCATCAATGAAAATCCCATATAGTAGGAAACTGTTGGAATGCTATGTAGACGGAGTTTCAATAGTTGAAAAATATCCAAAACATGAAATTTCACAAAAATTTCTTGAGATTGCAACGGGGCTACTAAAATGAGAATTGCAATTGTAAGCGGAAAAGGTGGAACTGGAAAAAGCTCAGTTGCATCGTCATTAGCACACCATTTAAGCAAAGAAAAAAAATTAGTTTTGGTTGACGCTGATTCCGACTGCCCAAATCAGCACATATTTTTCAAAGGAAAGATGATAATGAAAAAACAGATCTCGGTTTCTAAAATCGCATTGGTAAACCCGGATAAATGCATAGGCTGCAGTATATGTGAAGAAAGATGCATATTCGAAGCAATAAAAATTATAGGAAAAAAAGCAATTGTAGATAAAATTGGGTGTGAAGGATGCGGGGCATGCGTTGTTTCTTGTCCTGAAAAAGCACTAACTTTAAAACCTAAACAAAGCGGGCACCTAATTGTTTCCAAAAACAAGAAATTTTATCTTACATATGGGTTACTCTTTCCAGGGCAAAGCGGCACAGGAAAAATGGTTTTTAATGCTAGACAAAGCGCTGAAAAGCAAGCAAAAGAAAATAATACTAAATTAATAATTGTAGATGCGCCCCCTGGAATAGGCTGTCCGTTAATAGCTGCAGTAACGGGATGCGATTATATTTTTGGGGTTGTAGAGCCTACACCCGCAAGCATAAAAAATTTGGAACGGGTTCTAAAAATAGTGAAAAATTTCAAACTGCCATATTCAATAATTATGAATAAAATTGGCATATCTAAGAAATATGAAAAAGAGATACGAAAAAGGTTTGGGAAAAAAATAATAGGCAACATCGCTTATGATAAAGAAGTGGCTTGTCTCCTTGCAAAAGGCATAGTTCCATATTATGGAAAAGGAAAAGCCGCAGCTGGTTTAAGAAGAATGGCCTCAAAAGCTGAAAAATTAATTAAAAAAATAATGATATTAAAAGACTAATTAGGTGAACTAATGAAAATTAGTATAGTTTATGATAATAATGCGCTTGAGGGTTTTACAGCAGGATGGGGTTTTTCCTGCCTTGTGGAAGCGCATGGACAAAGAGTACTATTTGATACTGGGTGCAATGGAAATGAGTTAGAATTAAATATGAAAAAACTTGGAATAAATTTCAGTGAAATAAATGGAGTTTTCATATCACATGCGCACCAAGACCATATAAAAGGACTGCTTCATATCCTTGGCCTAACTAGGAAAATTCCAGTTTATATCCTGGACTCATTCTCAGAAGATTTGAAAGAAAGGATAAGCAAGCTGGCAAAAACCATTGAAGTAAAAAATGCCCAGGAAATAGAAGACGGTTTTTACACAACCGGAGAATTAGGCACTGAGATAAAGGAACAATCGCTTGTAATCAAATCAGAAAAAGGCAATATTATTGTATGTGGATGCTCGCATCCTGGAATGGACGTAATTCTAAAAAAATCCCAGGAATTTGGAACTATTAAGGGAATTTTAGGTGGCTTCCATGATTTTGATAAGATAAATACCCTAAAGGATTTAGAAATAATAATACCTTGCCACTGTACAAAAAAAATGCAGGAAATTCTGTCCGTTTATCTAAAAAAATCTATAATGGGAAAAGCAGGAATGGTGTTTGATTTATGAAAACAGTTTATGGCCCTGTGCCGTCTTGGAGATTGGGTCGCTCATTGGGAATAGATCCAATATGCTCAAAAAACAAAATATGCAGTTTTGATTGTGCATACTGCCAGCTTGGAAAAACTAAGATTAAAACCATTGAAAGAAAAGAATACGTGGATGTAGAACATGTTGCTGAAGAACTCAATGCAGCTGATAAAAATAATTCAGATGTAATTACCTTTTCAGGAACAGGAGAACCTACTCTTAACTCAAAAATAGGAGAAATGATTGCGAATGCAAAAAGATATGGCCTCAAGGTTGCAATATTAACCAACTCGTCTCTTTTTTATCTAAAAAAGGTAAGGGAAAGCCTAAACAACGCAGATATTGTGTGTGCTAAACTTGATGCTCCAAACCAAAAGCTCTTCCAAAAAATCAATAGGCCAGTTAAAGAAATAAGCTTTGGTAAAATGTTTGAAGGGTTAAAAGCTTTTAGAAAAAGTTTCAAAGGTAAATTTGCATTGCAAATGATGTTTATAGACTCTAATAAAAGCTTAGCAAATGGATTGGCAGAATTAGCACATGAACTAGATCCGGATGAAGTGCAATTAGATACTCCGCTTAGACATTCTGCTGTCCCTCCGCTTTCTGAAAAAGATATGGAAAAAATAGAATGGAAATTCCGGGATTTGAATTTTATATCCGTTTATAAAGCGAAAAAGCCGCAGGTTGCGCCTTTTGATATTAACGAAACAAAAATTAGAAGGCCATTATAAAATTGATTGGTAAATTAAAAAAAGGAAATGAGCGAACTCTGTCTTCCTTCAAGCAGATCCCTGAGAAGAGCGCCTTCTTGCACAAACCTGGACAACGGGAGTTTTAGTTTCAAGGAAAGATAGGCAAGGGAAGAGCGAAGGGTGAAGAACTCCTTGGGTTTCTGAAGCAATGCATGCCTTACATTTTCCCTTACATTGAATACACCTAAAGGAACATATCCGCTGTAGGCTTCCCTAAGGACCAATGCGCCTGCCTGCTTCTTCATTCTTTTCAGTGCTTCCAAAACTCCGAATTTGCACGAATAATAGCATCCGCCTACTGAAGAATATTCCTTTTTTCCCCTATTGGTTTCATAATCGCTAAAAACCATTTCCTCGCTGCCCATTACCTTGAGGAATGCTTCTGTCCACTCATACTGCCATGCAGTAGGCGTGAGCAGGACTGCGTAATGATTATTCAGGCTCGAGAATTCATAAATCTGGTAGCGATCCAATATCTCAAAGTGCCTTACCTCGTCCAAAAGATTATCTGCAAGTATGGTATCGCAGGCCGTTATGCTCCAGCGCGTGGGAACAAGTTTTCTTCTTCTCTTTGTCCCCATAGTTCCGACTGAGAATGCTTTTTGTATCTGGGAAAACGATAGTCCGCGGTTGTGGAGGCCGACAACCGCTTCAGCTGCCCTTAAATCAGTATCGTAGAATACCTTCTCTAGATTGTGCTGCCAGCTGCAATTCCCTACTTCGAACTTTTCCACAGGGGCACTTGGGCCAAATGGGGAATGGTCTTCGCTGAATGAGAATCCGCGGGGAATAGATTTAAATTCAGCTTCGCTTTCTATTGAAGATTTGGATAATGATATGTCTCTCAGTTTTTCCACAAACTTATTGTCCAAATCGTTTATTCTCACTTCGTATTTTCCCCTTACCAAATTTAAGCGGAAGCCAACTATATCTTCCTGGCTCTTGTGTTCTGGTATCCAGCTTTCAGGTGCATCCATTATCTCCGTATCTCCGTGCTGGGGCGCAATCATTGGGCCTGCAAAAACCTTTGGGTAGTTCCAGCTTCCTATGAATACTGAGGGCGGCGTGCTTCCTTCCAAATCCTTGCCTAC
>JAHJBR010000162.1 GCA_018813445.1 Microcaldota archaeon
ACTAAAAAAGCTGAGGAATTTTACGAACGTATTTTGGTTGGTTTTGGAGATGACAGTGTGGCTGAGCTTGCCGGAACGCATGTTGCACTTGAGAATATTTCAATAATGGCAACTAAGGTCGTGGAGGATGCGAGGATAGGGCTTTCTCCGTTGGAAAAATCCACTAGGTATGTGTATTTTGATCAGAAAAAAGAGGGGAAATACCTTTATTGTAGAGAGCCAGGAATAATGAGTTCAGAATTTGCAGAATTATATGAGCAAACCTGCGATATGCTTTTTGATGCATATGCAGAGCTGATTCCAAAAATGAGCAAATTTTTTGAGGAAAGGTTTCCTAAGGAAGAAGGAGTAAGCGATAGGGCATATGCATCCACAATAAGGGCAAAAACCTGTGATTCTTTGAGAGGGTTGCTTCCTTCCAGCACTTTGACTAATATGGGATTTTTTGGAAATGGAAGGGCATTCGAATATCTGCTTACAAAAATGTATGCAAATGATTTGAAGGAATTGAATGAGATGAGTTCTGTTCTTCATGGGGAATTGAGAACAGTGATTCCTGCATTTGTGAAACGAACTGAAAGCAAGTATGGATTAGAGCAACAAGAGTATATAAAAAAAACTGCAGAGGAAACGAAAAAAGTTGTTGAAGGTTTAGTTGATAATGATAAAACGGATTTCAAAGAAGTAGTGCAACTTGTGGATTATGATACGGATGCAGAAATTAAGGTGGCTTCTGCAATAATATTCTCGCAAACTGATTTATCTATGGAAAAATCTTTGGAAATTGCGAAGGAGTTGAGCAGAGAAAGGCTTGCCGGGATTATAGGAGCATATGTTGGTGAAAGAAAGAATAGGAGACATAAACCATATAGGGCGTTTGAGAACACTTCTTATTCATTTGAGATTTGCACTAATTTCGGGGCATATAGGGATTTGCAAAGGCACCGTATCCTTACTCAAGAAAGACAAATCTTGGGAACTGCTTTAGGTTATGATGTTCCTCCAGAAGTAATTGAGGCAGGATATGAACTTGAGTTTAGAAATACGATGGAAATGGCTAAAGAAGCACACCAGAAAATTGCGGAAAAAATGAAAGTCCAGGCGCAGTATGTGGTTCCCTTGGGATATAGAATTAGGTGTTATATGCGCATGAATTTACGAGAGGTTTATCATTATGCTGAACTCAGATCAGTACAACAAGGCCATCCAGACTATAGGTTGGTTGCACAAGAAATACACAGACTAATTAAGGAGAAGCAACCTGTGCTTGTAGAAGGAATGAAATTTATGGATATGAAAACCTATGATTTGGAAAGGCTGGATGCAGAGAAGAGAATAGATAAAAAAATGGATGAGCTTAAGGAAAAATATGCCCAGTAACTAACAGGAATTGCATATATTGTTGCAGATTTAACGGATTTTTAATATATAATCCAGGCCAAACTCTAAAAAGTGCATAATGGTGAGGTGGGCTGATGGCTGAAACAGCAAAGAAAATAGAACCAGATAGAAAAGTTGTTCAATTTCCAGTAAGGAATATGAAGAACCAAGGAAACGGCCAAGATACTTTGTTAATGGATAGAATTAGGGAGATGATTAGAAATCCGGGCAATGACCCAAAAAAAACTGGAAAGGAAATTGCTGAATTATTAAGAAGAGGAGAACCGGGTTCCAAAGAAAGCATGCTTTTTTTGTGCGGTGAAACCAAAAAATTTGATCCATATGGAAAATGGCTGGCAGTTATCACTGCCCTTAGAAATCTTGTGGATGTGCTTCCAATTTCTGCACTAATAAAATATGCGAATGAACATAGGCCTGCTGCAGAAAGGCTTGCAACAGTTCCTCAAGATCAGATACCTAATTGGGATAGAATAAATGCAGCAAAGGCATTGGAAAATTTTGGAATTAGAGTGGAATAGGCTATATTCCTGCCTGCTTCCTGAGCATCGGAACTAAATCCAGTTTTTCCCAAGTGAAGTCAGGGTCTTCTCTTCCAAAATGGCCATATGCAGCAGTTTTTTTGTATATTGGACGTTTCAGTTTGAGAGAATCTATGATCCATCTTGGGGTGAGTGGGCAATTTTTCTTAATTATTTCCGCAATCTTCTCATCAGGTATCTTTCCGGTTCCAAATGTTTCTACATTTATTGAAGTTGGTTCTGCAATTCCAATACAATAGGAAACCATGAGTTCGCATTTTTCAGCAATCCCTGCTGCAACTATATTCTTGGCTATCCAGCGCATTGCATAGGCGCCGCTTCTATCCACTTTGCTTGGATCTTTTCCGGAAAAACAGCCACCGCCATGCTTTCCAATCCCGCCATAAGTATCTACAACTATCTTTCTGCCAGTTACGCCTGTATCTCCTTGAGGGCCGCCAATCACAAACTTTCCGGTTGCATTAATGTGTATTTTTGTGTCCTTGTCCATCCATTTTCCGCAAACAGGTTTGATTACTTGTTCTAGAACATCCTTTCGCACAGTTTCCTTGTTTACTATCTCTTTATGTTGGGCGGCAATTACAATGTCACTTATCCTCTTTGGTTTTCCATTTTCATATTCTACTGAAACTTGGGTTTTTCCATCTGGTCCAAGATAAGAAAGAGTATTGTTCTTTCTAACTTCAGCTAATTTCATTGCGAGTTTATGTGCAGTAGATATTGGTAATGGCATTAGTTCAGGGGTCTCATTGGTTGCGTAACCATACATCATTCCCTGGTCTCCTGCACCTTGTTCTTTCTTTTTTCCCTCATCCACGCCCATTGCGATATCTGGGCTCTGCTCATGTATTGAAACTAGCACGCCTGCGTCCTGATAATCTATTCCATATTCTGGATTAGTATATCCTATTTCTTTCAAAGTGTTGCGTGCAATCAGCTGTATATCTGCATATCCCTTAGTAGTGACTTCACCTGCGCACATTACGAATCCGGTGGTGGTTAGTGCTTCCACTGCAACACGGGAATTTGCATCCTGTTTTAGGAGTTCATCTAGAATAGCATCGCTTATTTGGTCACAAATCTTGTCTGGATGACCTTCTGTAACCGATTCCGAAGTGATCGTGATTTTCTTCATTTTTTCCACCTTAAAGATCTTCTTATATTGTTCAAAAGGTATAAAATAACCTCCGAACTAATTAATAATTGGGAATATAGGAATTTTGATGGGTGGGTGGAAAAATGAAGGTAGCCATTTCAGGTTTTGGAAGAATAGGAAAGATGTTTCTTAGAGCAGCAATTGAACAAGGAGTGTTGGGAAGGGATTTTGAGATTGTTGCAATAAATACCAGGAGTGCTGCAGATATGCACGCGCATCTTTTCAAGTATGATTCTGCAATGGGCAAATTTGAAGGCACCGTTGAAATTAAGGATGGCTTTTTCATAGTCAATGGACATAAAATAAAATGGATTCAGGAAAGCGACCCACTCAAACTCCCTTGGAAGGAATTAGAAGTTGATGCAGTGGTTGAAAGCAGCGGGGAATTCAGAAAAAGAGAGGAAGTCGAGAAACACATAATAGCAGGTGCGAAAAAAGTAGTTGTTACTGCGCCTGCAAAGGAATGTGACGCGACCATTGTGTTAGGAGTTAATGATCATATAATGGATA
>JAHJBR010000163.1 GCA_018813445.1 Microcaldota archaeon
GAAAGAAGAACTTTTTGTTCAGAAAGCGTGGTGTAGGATTCATACACCAAATCCATATATTGCTCTCTTTGTTCCTGGAATTGCTCTGCGCCTTCCCCCCACCAATCAAAAATCCTTTCCAAACTGGCTTTGGATGCATATGCCACTGATTGCAAAGCTGCTGAAGCGCCAGTGAGCTTCGCAATACGTTCTCTTATTTCTGTTTCTGAATGATCTAACTGTGCTGAATATTTTGAAATAAGTTCCTGGGCGTCAGTCATCATAGAATATTCTGAAGCAAAAAATATAATGCCTACTATTTCCTTATTTTCTTCAATTCCTTTTCCTCATCCCTTTTAAAGCCAAACTTTGAGAAGAATTTCAATACATTTCTTACATCCCTTTCCAGATATTCCTCTGCTTTTGGATGTGCAAGCACTACTCCTTGTCCGAAGTCAATCAGATAAGGCGTTCCGTCATTGGCAACCATTATGTTGTATTCGCTCAAGTCAGCATGCACTAATCCGGCTTTGTACATTCTCCTTATATCATCTAGAATAGGCTGGAGAAAACGCTCTTCGCACACTGTTTGTCCTAAAGTAGGATAGGGAAGGCCTTCTTCTCCTAAAAATTGCATAACCAATACGTTATCCTGGATGAACAGGGGTTTAGGTGCGTGAACCCCTGCTTTTTCGCATAATTCCAAATTTCTAAATTCCTTTCTTGTGAATGCAAGCACAATCTCCTTTTCGCTTTTCTTTATCTTTTCAAATCTCGGATCTCCGTACATGTAATCTAATTTTTTGAGAAAAGGGGAAGTTTCTATTTTGTATATTTTTAGTGCGACTATGCTTCCAGAAGCAGTTGTTGCCTTGAAGACTATGGATTCTTTTCCAGTTGAAACTGGGTAATCCATATTATCAATTATTCCTTTTTTCATTATCTTGGAGATTGCAAACAATGCGTGCCTGTCGAAAACATCGCTCTCTATCTTCTGTCTTTCTTTTAGTTGCTTAACGTATTTATCCGGCTTCTTGGTCATGCTGGATTATGAGAGTGCAAGGCTTAAATAGGTTGCAGGGGAAAGAAGAACGGGAGATTTGAATGACTGATTTTAGAAAGGAAAAGGATTTTTTAGGAGAAGTTGAAGTGCCTGCAAATGCATACTATGGAGTATTCACTGTAAGGGCAAAGGAGAATTTCAAAATAAGCGGGATAAACGCTCCGAAAAAATTCATAGATGCTCTTGCATTACTGAAGAAATGCTGTGCGCTTGCAAATATAGAGCTTGGAACTTTGGACAAAAAGATTGGGGAAGCAATTGTGCAAGCAGCTGATGAAGTGCTTGCCGGAAAACATGCTGACCAGTTTCCTCTTGATGTGTATCAGGCGGGCGCAGGAACTCCCTACAACATGAATATGAATGAAGTGCTTACAAACCGGGCTTTGGAAATTTTGGGACATCCTAGAGGGGAATATAAGATAATAGGCCCAAACAACCATCCCAACGCTTCGCAATCATCCAATGATGTGATTCCCACTGCAACAAGAATTTCAGTGGTTTTTGCAATAAATGAAACTCTTCCTTCGCTTGAGAAACTTGAGAATTCGCTCAGGAAAAAATCGCAGGAATTTATGCACTTGGTTAAGACTGGAAGAACCCATCACCAGGATGCTGTTCCGATTACTCTTGGACAGGAGTTTCTAGCATATGCAAACAAAATTGAAGGAGCAAGGAAATATCTTATTGAGGCTTCGGAAAAACTAAAGGATTTGGGAATAGGAGGTACTGCAATAGGAACTGGAATAAATACTCATGAGGAATTTAGTGTAAAAACAGTGGCGCATTTAAATGATGCAACTAATTTAGGGTTTACTGCAACTAAAGATAAAATAGATAAGACCCAGAATTTCGATGATTTCGTTGCTGTTTCAAATGCATTGAGAATTGTGTGCATAGATATGCTGAAGATCTCCAATGATTTGAAGATGCTGAATTCAGGACCAAATGCAGGGATTGCTGAGATTATTCTTCCTGAAGTTGAACCTGGATCCTCAATAATGCCAGGGAAAGTTAATCCATCTGTTCCTGAGTGCGTGGACATGGTCTGTTTTCAGGTGATTTCCAGGGATCAGGCAGTGGTGCTTTCTGCTGCAAATGGAGTGCTTGAATTGAATGTATATACGCCACTCATAATGTATGATTTGATTGATTCGCTTTCAATTGTAAAGAATACTGCTGAGATGTTTGCAGATAAATGCATAGATGGGATAATTGCAAATGAAGGAAAAATAAAAGAGCACTTGGATAAGGGTTTGATAATTGGTACTGCACTTAACCCTCTTTTCGGTTATGCACAAGTGGCTGAATGGATAAAAGAAGCGCACAAAAGTA
>JAHJBR010000164.1 GCA_018813445.1 Microcaldota archaeon
ATGTAGGAGTAAAACACAGTAAAGGAGATTATTTAGGTAATGCTGAAAGTCCAAATAAGTTAAGTAAAAGCGAGATAATGGCCCGCGGTGGATACACTGTGTTGGAAGTTGAAAAGGATTATGCAGCTATAGAATCTTTTGAGCTTGGGTTAGAAGTTGCAAAAGGAAAAGTGGATAGCGAAGGCGGCGAAATGAAATATTATAGGATAATGCCTTTTGGAGAGTATAAGCGAAAGACTTCTGAAAGAGAGGGATATATCAAAGGTTCAATTACTTGGGAAGCAGATAATTATCAAAAGTCAGGACGAGAGGTTAATGGAGATATCCTGATTATAGATCTAAGCGGTGGAGCTAATTGGCCAATATATCGTGTGTGGTAACTTACAGGTGGCTGAATTGACGCATAAAAAAGTGGAAAAAACTAGGCATGCAGCAATTGAGGCCATGTGGAAGGAAATTGAAATACTATTGAATGAAAAGGGAATAGTGGAAAAAGGCCTTATTCCAAGGGAAAAAACCGCAATGGAAATTTTTAGAGATAAGGATCGAGAGTTTTATTCTATTCAGGATTTCAGAGGTCTTTTTATTCAATGGACTGAGGAAAGAGCAATAAATGGGAAAATAAAGGCACAGGCGCCTCATGAGCAAGCAAGCAAAAAAAATATGGAACTGTGTGAATTTTTTCTTGGTAAATACTTTCCAGAATTTAGAAAAGCAGAAGCATCTAGGCATGGTACAGCAAAGATAGGGTATTCATACGGAGTGCAGATACCAGTTAGGATTTCTGGCCCAATATCTGAAAAACCAACTGCAACAATTGGTGTTGATAGGCAAGATAAAACGCACTTTGGAGATGTGGAAAAAAGTGTAGGTGTTCAGTATAAGACTGATGGAACTGTTGGACTAACTGCTGGATATCGTGGTGCTTATGCTGAAGCCGGCATTAAAGATGCAAGATTAGGTGTGAAACACAGTGCCCTAGATATTGCAGGTGCATGGGCAAAAGATAAATTTGGCATTATATTTGGTGCTGCAGCAGGACCCTTTGCATATGGATATGATATATTGAAAGGTGGATTAACTGGAGGAGTAAATTGGTTTTTTGCTGGAATTGATTTTGTAATGACTAGCATTGATAAGGCAAAAAAGCGAGATAAAGAAAAAAAGACTGGTTTTGTAAAAGAACTTGCAAAGGTATTATTGAACCCCATAGAAATAGTTAAAACTGCTTTTGAGGTAGTTGTAGTAAAACCAATTTTAAGAATTAGGGATTTATTTGACATGATTTTTTCAGGCCCTGGAAAGAAAAAGGGCGCGTTAGACAGAATTGAGTTTGCAAAAATGATGGAAAAAGTAGAAAAAGCAGAGGAATACGGAAATTTTCATACTGCACGTAAAACTGCAAGGCAAATGCTCCAACATGATCTTGATCCGTTACAAAAAGCATATGCACAACTTACATTAGATAGGGTTGAGTATAGGATGGCATACAAAGGCCTGCCTATATCACTAAATCCTTTTGTTCCTGGATTTTTAAGAAGTAAAAGAAAGATGGTTGAAAGGAAAATAAATAGTGAGATAGATTTAGCTATTAAAAAAATTAATGAAATTGGGCCAGATATGAATGCTGAGGAAAGAAAGCAATTTGTATATCTATACAATTATCTCTTTGTAAAGGCAAGTACTGAAAAAACAGTTGAAGGATACCAGATGCCTATTGAGTCACCTGTACCTAAAAAATCTCTTAATCCAATTATTGCTTGTATTGAAAAAAACCAGGACAGGTATGCAAAGATTGTTGCAGAAACTGCGAAAGAATTCAATTTAGAGATTAAGGAAGGGAGGTTCGAATCTGCTCTGGAAAGAACTTGGGAAATAGATATGCTAGCTAATTCTAGAGGATATTGGGCAATAAAGGATAAATATGAAGAATCTAGGTTAATGGACTTTATATCGATTTCAAAGGTATTTTCACCAGATAAGAAGATTAGTCTCGCAGAGATTAGTCTTTATTCTGATCTTATTAAGTCTAGTGACAAGAAGTTAACTGAATTTTATCTAGGAATGGTTTTAGAAGAAGTAAAGGCAAAACCTAAAGAAATTGTTGATTTAGCTAGAATACGATTTAAGAAAATTAAAAAGCTTGACAGAAAGATTGCAAAACTAAAAAAGAAGGAAGCAGAACAGGATAAGCCAAGCGATGCTAAAGAGATAAGGGATGAAATAAGGGAATTGCAAGAAGAGTTGAAAAATGAAAGAGCATTGCTTTCTGCAATTTTGGAATTAAGTGAACACGCTGGAATAGAGAGCAGTTTTAAGGCAACTGAGTTTGGTACAATGAAGGAAATTTTAAGTAAAAAATAATCAGCCCCAAGCCTCAACTTTAATCATCTTTTCTTCTGCGCCTAATTTTTGCATCAGTTCCTTCATGGTTTTTGCAAATTGCATAGGGCCGCAGATAAATACTGCTGCGTCTTTTGGATCTGCATTCTTTTTTATCATTTCTTTGTTTATTCTTCCTAATTCGTGCTTCCATTCAGAAGGCTGTTCCTGAGTAAGAGTGTGAATCACTTTTATTTTTGGATTTTTTTGCCATTCTTCAAGCATTGCTCTGCATGCAATCCATTCCTCTTTCTTGTTTGAATAGAATAAAGTGAATTCGGCTTGGGAATTGGATTTTATAATGTGTTCTGCTATTCCGAGCATAGGAGCAACTCCTGTCCCTGCGGCGATACAGATTACTTTTGGTTCTTCGGAATAGGAGAAATGGCCGAATGGGCCTTGCACGCCTAGTTTGTCTCCTGGGTTTAATGTGTCTAAATAAGAGGTTAGCTGGCCTCCGGTTATTTTTATTACAAAGCGCAATTCATTATCTAAAGGAGTGGAAGCGATTGAATATGGGCGAGAGAGTTTACTGAATTCGTTATTTTCCAATTTAAAGAGCATTGCGAATTGGCCTGCCTTGAATTGTATGTTTTTTCCATCTTCAGGAGAAAGAATGAAGAGCTTTACTTCTCCTCCGCATTTTTCCACGGATTGAATTGTAAATATCTTCTTTTCCATTGATGTGAACATGGCTCAAAATGTTTATAATGGTTTAGTGAGAAAGAGCGGCATGAGTTATGAGCAGGTGCAGCAGGTTGAGCAAAAACCAGCTGTATCCATATCCAAAGTAACTCCAATAAAAGTTTTCAGTCAAAAAGAGACAGGCTCTGCGCTTGAGAGCATTAATCTGGAGGGAAACAAAGCTGCGGCAAAAACATTGGCTAATTTGTGCGAAAAGACTGGAATGAAACCGCAGAAAATAATTGAGATTTTAAGGATGAACAATGATCCGGAGACCGTGCACACTCGGGCTAAAAATATGCTCAGACTTCATACAAGTGAAAAGCAGAAGCTGGAAGAAGAAATTAGGGAATTGAAAAAGCAATCGAATACAATGACAAAAACAGGCGATGGGCAGAAAGGCGGGGACAGTGAGGCGAAACTGGGTGATTATGTTTTCAATTTTTTTGGAACGGCGGACCGATATCTAGGTTTAATGAGGAAAAGGAGGGAAATGGAGAAAGTTGATCGCGCAGTTCAGGATATAAATGATATTTTAATGGTTACTGATGAGTTTACAAGTATGTTAAAGAGTAACGATAAAGGTGCGAAAACTATCGCACAATCTGTAAAGTATGAATATTGAGGTGATTTGATGGATTTAGGAAAAGCGTTTAAGGCTGCAATGATACCAACAGTTGTGCTTATAGCCTTTGGAATTTTGAATTCGGTTATAGGATTGGTACCTGTTTTGAACGTAATTTTGTGCGTGCTTGGGCCATTAGGTTTGATCCTTACGATTGCTGGTCCTGGGTATGCGGGATACGTGGCAAAGGATACAGTTGATGGAGCTCTTGCAGGAGGAATAGTATCTGGAGCATCTACTTTGGTTAATATGATAATTGGACTCATCTTAGCCATGTTGGGTGTTGGCGCAGGTGCAGTATTAAGCGGAGATACACAAACTGCTGTTGATGGCCTATTAGGAGGAATGGCAGGCGGATTAATGGGAGGAATCCTTGGATTCGTGATTTGTGTTCCTCTTGCAATAGTCTTCGGAGCAATAGTTGGAGCAATAGGAGGCTTAATCTCTGGAGGCAGCAAGAAATAGTTTTTTTTCTTTTTTATTCCTTTTCTTTTATGAAATAATTGCTATTCTTTCTCCTTAATGAATTTGAATCCTTTTTCCCTTAATGTTTTTATCGTTCCGCTGGAAGCCAATGGAATCAGACGTGCTTTCTTTTCTTTTAGAGATTCTATTAGAGATAATGAGCCTAATAATTCGTATAAGACTGAACGATCGCATCTTATCAGTCCTTGTTTGGTTTTTTCATCATATTGGAGGAGTTTGAAGGCTAGTTTTGAGTAGCCGTATTCACCAAAGAAGCGGATTAGGAACAGGCCAAGACCATCATTAATTTCTTTAGGGTTTATGGGCTGTGGGGTTTTTACTTGGAAGACTATGTAGCGCTTTTTTAGGCGCATTGCAGAATACATATTCTTATTTAAAGGATAAATATTTTATAAACAATATGGGAAATCAA
>JAHJBR010000165.1 GCA_018813445.1 Microcaldota archaeon
CGAGAGAACAATAAAAGAGCTGAAGCAAAAACATGGAATAACTGCTAATTTAGAGCGCATTGCTTTCAAAGACTCTGGAGATCAAGAGGTAATTGACCCCAGGGAAATGGATCATGCAAAGACCATATATGAACCCGGATTGGGTTGGATGATGGCTTTAGCATCATATTTCAAACTTGATAGGTTCCTCTGAAGCTAATTCGCTCTATATCTTCGGGCATGTTTTCTTTATATTTTGCTTGTAGATGAAAGGATAATGCAGAAGCTCTGATGTTTCTTGACGAAAAGATAGGGACAAGAAAAATTGGAATTGATTAATTTAGATAACCCGAAAGTTGAAGGAAATTGAAAAGCAATCCGACCAAAATGAACGAGATTGCAAGAATTCCTGCGAATAATAATATGAGCTTGGGCTTAAGCACTTTTCTCAATATAATCATCTCCGGAAGTGAAAGTGCAGTAATACTCATCATTAGCGCAAGTGCGGTTCCAAGTGCCATTCCCTTTTCCATAAGCGCATCTATTATGGGAATCGTGCCTGCTGCATTTGAATAAAGTGGAATGCCTGCTAAAACCGCAATAGGAACTGCAATGGGATTGTCTTCCCCTGCAATTTTTGCAAGGAAATCTGTGGGTGCATAACCATGTATTACTGCCCCGAACGCAACCCCAAATACTATATATGGAAAAACGTTTCTTACAATTCCCACGGATTGATATTTTGCAAAATTGATTCTCTGTTTCCAATTCATTTTTTTCTGTTTTGGCTTTCTTGCTTTGGTTTTTTTTACAAAATCTTCAAGCTCATTTTCCAAATTCAACTTTCCGATTATTATTCCTGCGAATACCGCAACCAAAAATCCTGCTAAAATATATAATGCCGTGGCTTTCCAACCCACCAATCCTAAAAGTAGGGCAACTGCAATTTCATTTATCATTGGAGATGCGATTAAGAATGAAAATGTGGCGCCTAGAGGAACCCCGGATTCTACAAAACCTATGAATAACGGAACCGCAGAGCAAGAGCAAAAAGGAGTTGGAATACCGAGCAATGCTGCGAGAATATTTGCCATGCCTTCTCTTTTTCCACCTAATACTGCCTTCACTTTCTCTGGAGTGATGAAAGTGCGCAATATTGAAACTAAAAAAGACATTACTGCAAGAAGCAAAATAACTTTTAATGTATCATAAATGAAATAATTCAAAACCTCTGCAAATGTGTCTTCTGGACTCATTGAAAAAAGTTGGAAAACAATAAAATCTGCGAACAACTGTAATATATCCATTTGATTACCAAGGACTAAATACTAACGTGCTCCCCCACCACCACCTCCACCTCCTCCGCCACCTCCAAAACCACCGCCCCCTCTAGAAGCGGTTGCACTCGAAACTGCAGAGGAAACAGAACTAGAAACAGTCATGACATATGCTGGATAAGCTAGCATTGCTGAACTCCTATGAATTCTTGTTTGCTCTGATTTTGGAAGAACATTTATAGCTTGTAAAACCTTTTCAGAAACCCCGAATGCAGTTGCATACACAAGGATCTGTTCCCATAAAATAACATCCCCTGGAGGCTTTTCCTTCATAAGCGTAAGATCATTCAAATAGCGTTTGAAGTTCTGCCATCTTTTTTCCACTATTCTTCCCTCCTTAGTCCATTGTCCAAGTATTTGCGGCTTGCTTACAACAAGGAAAAGGCAGGCAAAAGATTCAATGAATAGAATTGAGGGTGCAGGCAATAGAATAGCAGGAATGGAATTAAGCACGGCTGCACTGGCAAACAATGGAAACATGAATATTGAACCAATTATGCACATTCCGGAAAGTATGAGCATTATGTTGTTTCCTTTTGTTTCCAAGTAATTCTTAGAAGCAAAGGATCTTCTTAGTGAATTGGAAAAGGATAGGTAGGTGCTTGCAAAAGAAGTTTTCCCCCATTTCTTCTTCAATTCATCAATTGAAAATGTGTTTTGAAAATCTTCAGTGATGCTTTTCAATAATATTTTCTGGTGTTCTGCAAGACCCTCAGATTCACTCTTGAGTACTGTGAAGAACAGAGTTTTTTTCTTTTTACTGCCTAAAACTCCACCTAAAAATGAGGTATTTTCAACTTTCCTCTCTTCCATGGATAGAATTTTCATATTAACAAAGTTGAGCAGTTCTGCACTTATGAAATCAGGTCTTACTGATTGCTTTAATAAAAATCCTGCTTCTGCAGGGGAAAGCTTTCCGGGTGGCTCACGTTCATATGGGGCAATGAATTGTAGATCTGCCAAGGGCATTTCACGCCCAAAAATTATATAAAGAATTATGAATGAGACTGGAATCATTGCTAAAAGAAGTATAGATATAATAGTCCAAAAAATGAAATTCAACTTAGAATCATATTCATATTTCTGCTCTCCTTCCACTATCTCTTTCTTAGACATGAAATTCACGGCCTGTGGAAGCTGAGTTTTAAACCAGTCTCTAGGAAGCACTGAGTTCAACTCTAGATAGGTTTCAGCTGGGTGGTTTTTTGAAATTATAGTTAATGAATCGCCTGAAACTAGAGTATCATACTCAATGTTAGGCGGATGAATGAAATATTGCATCTGATTCACGTTTCCTGGAAAATGAATAGTTGCTTGTAATTCTCCAACGCTTGTGCTCCATTGGTCTCCCCATAGCTTGTAAAAGAATTGTGCACAATCCTTTTGCCCAAGCACCTGACCCTCAATTATATATGTAAATACTACATCCACTTCTTCATTGGAAAATTCGCTATCCAAACGCAATTCCCTCCAACCTTCATAAACAGTTGATGAAAAATCACACTTCTTTTGCAAACAATAGCCGGAAGCATTGATTATCTGTAAATCCAATGGCTTTTGAAGATAAAGCTGATAAAATTCTCCGTTCAATGAATAATGCAGATTTTCAACCACTGCAACTGTTCCATCTGCATTTATTGTATATTCAACGTCGGCTTTAGGGATTGAAAAGTCCTTTGCACATACAAAAGCGATTAAAAACAGGAAAATAATGGATATTTCAAACTTCTTCATATTACGACACCATGTTGACTATCTTCCAATATGTTTTTAAACCAAAACATGCAATAGAGTACTATAGATTTCTACGACGATGAGTTTGCTATTTAGGTGTTTAATGAATGACTGGTGTTGTTGAAAGAACCATAGAGAATGACATGAAGGATTCCTATCTGGATTATGCAATGAGTGTTATTGTTGGAAGAGCACTCCCAGATGTTCGTGATGGATTAAAACCAGTGCACAGAAGAGTGCTTTTCACAATGAGCGAATTGGGAAATACACACAACAAGCCATACAAAAAAAGTGCGAGAATAGTCGGTGATTGTTTAGGTAAATACCATCCGCATGGCGATTCTGCAATCTATGATTCATTAGTAAGAATGGCCCAGAATTTCAGCCTGAGATATACATTAGCAGATGGCCAAGGAAACTGGGGAAGCATAGACGGAGATAATGCAGCTGCCATGAGGTATACTGAAGTAAGAATGCAAAAATTTGCAGAAGAGATGCTCCAAGACCTTGATAAGGAAACAGTGGATTTCATTCCAAATTTCGACGGAACTTTGAAAGAACCTACTGTACTTCCTTCTAAAATACCAAACCTTCTTGTAAATGGTTCTTCAGGAATCGCTGTTGGAATGGCAACAAATATTCCACCGCACAACCTAGGCGAGATCTGCGATGCAATAATTGCATTGATAGCTGGGGCAGATGAAACTGCAATAATGGGAATCGTGCATGGCCCTGACTTCCCAACTGGAGGAATAATCCTCGGAAAGCGCGGAATATATGAAGCATACAAAAATGGAAGGGGAATAGTGCGCGTACGCGCAAAAATTGAAATTGAAGAGGAAAAAAGAAGACTCATAATTAGAGAAATACCTTATCAAATTACAAAAACAAACATAATTGAAAGTATAACCGAAGCTGTGAAAAACAAAAAAGTAGAGGGAATTTCAGGGATACGGGATCAAAGTGACAAGGATGGAATGGAAGTTGTTATCGATCTTAAACGAGATGCTGAACCCGAACTAGTGTTAAACCAGCTTTATGCGCATACGCAACTGCAAAGCTCCTTTGGAATCATCAATATCGCATTGGTGAACAATTCTCCAAAAACTCTTTCTTTATACAGTATGCTCCGCCTGTTCGTGGATTTCAGGTGCGAAATGATAAGAAAAAGAAGCATATTCGAAAGAAACCATGCATTGGCAAGAGCACATATCTTGGAAGGACTTACTATTGCGCTTCAACACATTGATTCGATAATAAAGCTGATTAAGGAAAGCGCTGACGCAAAAGTTGCAAAGGCAGGACTAATTAGCGGTTATTCGTTAAGCGAAAAACAAGCTGATGCTATTCTGGAAATGAAAATAAGACAACTCACTGGGCTTGAAAGAACCAAGATTGAAAATGATCTGAAGGATCTTAGGGAAAGAATAGCTTGGCTAGAAAGTGTGCTTGCTGATGAACAAAAAATATTGAGCATAGTTAAGGAAGAAACAGAAGAAATCAAGAAAAGTTATGCAGATGCAAGACGCACTGAGATTTTAGAAGACTATGAAGAAGCAACCATTGAGGATTTGATCCCTAAAGAAGATGTTGTAATATTCATAAGCCATAAAGGATATGTGAAAAGAGTTCCTTTACAAGAATACAGAATTCAAAAGCGTGGCGGTAAAGGAGTTATCGGAACTGGAACTAAAGAAGATGATTTTGTAGAAGACATCATAATTACTAATACACATAATTACATGCTGTTCTTTACGGATAATGGGAGAGTGCATTGGCTAAAAGGATACAATATTCCTGAAGGTGGAAGATATGCTGGAGGAAAGCCCATTGTAAACCTGCTTGAATTAGAAGGAGAAAAGATAACCGCATGGATAAGTATGCAGTGCTTCTCTGAAAATGAATTCCTTGTAATGATAACCAAAAAAGGAATAGTGAAACGAATAGGTGCTGATGCATTCTCAAGACCAAGGAAAGGCGGAATAATAGCAATAACCCTTAAGGAAGGCGATTCGCTAATGGATGTGAAGAAAACAGATGGAAACAAAGAAGTGATGATCGCCACGCGTAATGGATACGCAATAAGATTCAATGAGAATGATGCAAGAGAGCTAGGAAGAACTGGCCAGGGTGTAATTGGAATAAGATTGCGCGAAGCGGATGAAGTTATAGGTGCTGCAATACATGAAAAACCAGCTGTGCTTACAATAACTGAAAATGGCTATGGGAAAAGAACAGAGTTTGGAGAATACCGTGTGCAAACAAGAGGCGGAATGGGCGTAATCAATATAGATTGCACTGAAAAGACTGGAATAGTGGTTGGTGTAAAGGCAGTTGATGATGAGGATGAAATAATCGTAACAAGCTCCAAGGGACAGACGATACGTTCTCCAGTAAGTGGAATACGTGTAATTGGAAGAAACACGCAAGGAGTAAGAATACTACGACTTGGAGAAGGGGAAAAAGTGGCTTCTTTTGCAGTAGTAAAGCCTGAAGAAAACAATGCTGAATGCGATTCAGAGGAAAAACCAGCAGAATAAAAAAGTTAAGTGCATTTATAAATTTCATTTTCCTATATTATTCTGTGATACAAATGAAAGGCAAACTAATAGTAATTGCTTTTATTCTTCTGGCTCAATTATCTTTTTCCTGCTCACCTCAGTATGAAGAAACTGCAACGATACAGATTCTGGATTCAATGGGAAGACATATAGAAAATGCAAGCGTTGAAATCACGTATCAAGTGGATTTCACTACTGGGAAAGGATATACGACTACTGCACCTAAAATAACTCCTGCAAACGGCACTGTAACATTTATTTTCAGAAACCAGGAAAAAGACCCAAATAGAGTGAATTGTAAGTACAAGGTCAATGTCACTTATGATAATATAGTTAAAACCCAGGAGGTAAATGTAGATAACCACTCTAATACGATAAGTGTTATTTTAGATGCATATCAGCTAAAACTCAAAGCCATTGACCAGAATGGAAATGTTCTTGTGTGTGCACGTTTCACAGTCAGGAATCTGAATAAAATTACAGATAGCGGAGGAAACACTGCATTCATTCTTGGTAAAGGACCAATAAACCTATCTATGAGGTATGGCAATGGACAGGTTTCAAGAAACCTAAATATCACAGGCGACATGGATTATATTTATGAAGCAGGAGTATACGAACTAAATCTCTTTGTTTTGAATGATGATGACAAACCAATTGATTGTAAAGTATACATAGGGGAAGAATGGTACAATACAGGTAGTGGAGGAAGTGTAAGTGTAGAAAAGTTGCTGAATGCACAACCCCTAATATTAATAGTATATAAAAATCTTGAGAAAAGAGTGGAAAGCGTTAATCTTGCACTTAGAAGTAATGAATACATAATCTTTGATTTGCATGCGCCAACAATATCTGAACTAGAAGCAAGTGTGGAGAATAAAGAGGTTGTCCTAAGAATGGATGTTGAAGATCCTGGATTAAGGGCAAGCGGCCTTGCAGGCAATGGTTTGCAGTTAAGATATAGCTTCAACGGAAACAGTTACGATGTTCTTCCTAATCTAGAATCAGGAAACACATATGTGGCTGATTTGAAGGCAGTGAATCAGAGTGGGCTTGTGGAATTCACAGTGGATGCAACTGACCATGAAGGCAATAAACGAATCTTAAAAGGCTATTTTTCAGTAAATGAAGAAACTGAAGAAGATGCTAACGGAAGTAATGGAAACGAGGAAAAGGAACAGGGATTGGACATTGTTCTTGTGGTTGGAGGCGTGGTTATCATAATAGTCATTATTGCAGTGGTCTATTACATACGAAAAAAGTTCATAGGGGAATAGAAGCCCTTTTAAATATAACCGTGATAAACTGAAGCAGATGGGAAGCATAAACTTATAAATAATGTAGAAGAGATATAGTTGTGAATGGTGGTTTTATGCCGAGAGGAAAAAAAATCGTAATTGATAGGGACATTTCAGATCGTGTAGTTGAAAACCTGAAGACAATAAATCTTGAAGGTATAAAGAAAAGCTATGACGGTAGGCGAAGCTCAATATCAACTTCACTTGCAAACATATACAATGAAGCGCAGAAGCTGTATCAAAGAAAAGAGCTTGATCCTGAGATGCTAGAGAAAAAGGGGTTATACACCATTCCAAACGCATATGAACTTTTGAGGCAAAATAGTTTTGATGTTTCATTCAGGGCATTCTGTGGAAGAGTAGAAAGGGCAACCATCCCATCAGTAAAAATCGGAAATAAAAGATATATTTCTATAGACTCTCTTAATTCCATCATGAATATGCGCGACGAATTCTATTCAGTAAAAGAAGCATTTGAGAGATATAAGAAATTCAACAGCAAAATTAACTACAGAGCATTTATAGGAAGAATAGAAAAAAGATCGGTTCCTTCTGTAAAAATAGGCACTAAGAGGCTTGTACCACGTAATGCAATTGATGCTCTTACTCATGTTGCAAAGAGCTACTACACTGTATCACAAGCGATACAGAGGCTTCGCAAATCAGGAATCCAAATTAGGAGAAATGCTTTTGAGAGAAGGCTTGATAGAAACAGGGTTCCTCACACAAAGATTGCAGGAAGAAGGTATATCCCAATGGATGTTCTTGATGAGCTTGTATCTAAGGAGATTGCTCTTAGGCAAAAATAATTGATATTCTTGAGATGCGCTGAAAATAAGCCATCTATTTTTTTAATTTACTTCCCTCATTCTAATTATGGTTAAAAAAAAGAAGGCACTTTTCCTAGATGCAGATTATTCAGTAAATGATAATAAGACCTATGCCAGGCTTCTTGTAAAAGGAAAGAAACGAACAAGGCTGCTTTTTCAATACGACCCATATTTCTATGCGGATGCTGTAGGGAAAAAAGATGTGGTAGCGGAACTTAAAGTAAAGAAACATGGCGAAAGTATATCTGTAAAAAAAGTAGAGGTTGTAACCAAGATAGTTGATGGGAAGGAAAAGGAATTGCTAAAGATATATTGCAATAAACCTGCGGATGTTGTTGCTCTTAGAGAATCAGTGCCATTCAAATGCTATGAGCACCGAATACACTATGGAAGAAGATTTATGCTTGATTTTGGAATACGTCCTTTCTCAATAATCCATTATGAACGAGAAGGCAATATAATAAGTAAGATAAGAAAAGTGGATGAAGAAAATAATCGAATTAAACTGGATAAGATTGCGTTTGATATTGAAGTATATAATCCTCTTGGTGCTCCAAGAGAGAAAAAGGATCCTGCAATAATGATAAGCTACTTTGGAGAAAAGAAAGGCGTTATCACATATAAGCAGGCTAAAAAAAGTTTTGTGCATGTATGCAAAAATGAAAGTGAAATGATCACAGGTTTTGAAAATAAAATAGCTGAACTAGATCCGGATGTGATATATGGGTATAATTCAGGCAATTTTGACCTTCCATACTTGAAAGCAAGAGCGGATGTACTAAAAATAAAGCTTGCCTTAGGAAAGGGCGGTAAGAGCTTTAGAATGATAAGAAAAGGCATGATAAGCGGTGCAAAAATACCTGGAAGAATCCATCTGGATTTGTATCCTGCAGTAAGGTTTTTTGGATTTATTGGAATGGTAAAGGCACAGGTATTTACCTTAGAGAATATATATGCAGAAATAACTGGAAAGAAAAAGAAAATGGTCCAGCGCCTTGCAATATGGGAAATGTGGGATAAAGGAGATCTTGAAGAATTAGCTGAATATTCATTAGGTGATTCTGAAGTCACATATGAATTAGGTGAACACATCTACCCATTGTTGGAGGAACTCAGCAAAATCACCAGAATGCCTTTATTTGATACTGGTTTAGCAACCAGTGGCCAGTTAGTGGAAAGCCTATTAATGAGCGAATCCGTGCCGCGCAACGAGATAATCCCCCCTAGACCAAGCGGCGGAGAAGCAATGGAACGACAGAAGAATCCCATAGAAGGCGCATTCGTAAAGCTGCCTGATCCAGGAATATATGATAACATTGCGGTTTTTGATTTTAGAGGTCTATATCCATCCATAATTATTTCATATAATATTGACCCTTTCAGGCTTCTTGAAAAAGGAAAGCATGGCGATTCATTTGAATCTCCAACTGGCGCGCGATTTATGAAAAAGCCCAAGGGATTAATACCATTTACTCTTGAAAGCCTTCTAGATCTTAGAGCAGGGATAAAAAAGACGCTAAAGGAGATGAGCAAAGGAAGTGAAAAATACAAAAAAGCATATGCAAGAAGCCATGCGTTGAAGATACTTGCAAACTCTTTCTATGGTTATTTGGGCTATGCACGCTCAAGGTGGTATAGTCGGGAATGTGCAGAAAGCGTCACTGCGTGGGGAAGGATGCATATTTTGGATGCTGCAAAAAAAGCTGAGAACGCTGGATTCAAAGTGCTTTATGCAGACACTGATTCATTGTTTTTGCTGCTTGGAGATAAAGGAAAAAAACATGCCTTGGCATTCCTAGAAAGCATAAATAAAAACCTCCCTGAAAAGATGGAGCTAGAATTAGAAAACTTCTACACCCGTGGAGTATTTGTATCTAAAAAACAGGAGGAAAAAGGCGCTAAGAAAAAATATGCGATGCTTGCCGAAGACGGCAGTATAAAAATACGGGGATTTGAGTTGGTTAGAAGGGATTGGAGCAAGATTGCAAAAGACACACAATATTTAGTGCTTGAGATTATACTTAAAGAAGGAGATAAAGACAAGGCAATCAAAGTTGTAAAAGAGACCATTAAAAAACTTAAGGAAGGTAAAGCAGCTCTCTCAGACTTGATTATTTACACTCAGCTTACAAAACATCCTAAAAATTATGAAATAATAAACCCTGAGGTTGCGGCTGCTAGAAAAGCAGTTGCTAAAGGAGTTCCTTTGGAAAAAGGAAGCATTGTTCCCTATGTAATTGGGAGGAGTGGGAAAAGCATTTCAGACAAGGCAGAATATGCTGATTATGCAAAAGATTATGATCCGGATTATTACATAAACAATCAGGTGCTTCCCGCAGTGATGAAAATACTAAAGGAGCTTGGCTGTGATGAAGATGAGCTAAAGAATAAAGGAAAGCAAAAAAGCCTTAATCATTTTCTTGAATAACCGCTAATAGCCATTTTATAGTCGGTCCAAATGGTTTATAAGAATTTGCTGTCATAAAAAAATATACCAAATTGCTTAGTGTGGGGAATATGCACCAAGAATATGAAAAACTACATGGGACAGAGTTGGAAGTATCCAAACCCAAATTCGTAAAGAATGAAGCTAATGAGATGCCCCAGTTTACGAAAGAAGTTCCGCTGAAGACAATAGTGAAAAAGCATGGGGGAAGAGCAGTAATAGAATACGAATGGAGCCTGCTTGGAGGAGAAGAGATAAAGATAAGCCTACTTGATGTTAAGGAAGATGAGAGCCTGCAATACGTGCATAAACTGAAGATAAAGGATGGGGAAGAAGTAGGCTCATTCAAGATAGCTAATACTGTTTACATAATACGAAAAACAACTGAAGAAGTTGCAAAAGAGATTGTTAAGACCAGCGAGAAAATTAGCGCTTCCATAATAAAGGCCATAGGATATTTCAGAACTACGGAAGGAAATTACTATACCATAAGCAGGGCTGAAAATGATTGGTGGTCTTTAGATATTAGAACCGGACTTAAGCACTTTTCTACAAATTCAATGGATTCCAAACAAAAGACAAGGTTTGTAGATATGATAATTGAGCAAGCCCTTAAAATATATGAAAAAGGATATTCGCTTGCAAAGCTTGATCTTAGCGATTGGGTAGTTACTAAAGATCAGGTGCTCTTAGAGAATACTTCTAGGGTAACTAAAGGCGGCCCGGCAAAGGAGAAAATAGGTAATTTCATTGGGAACATTAAAGGGCTTGCAGAAAACGGGACCGGACAAGCAGATCTATTCTACATACTTACACTTTCAGTCAACCATATGCGAAAGGAATATCAAAACTGGTATGTTGAAAGAAACGGAAACAATGTAAAAAATGGAGTTCCTGAAGATTTCCAGATCGTGGAAGCTGCAGAACGAGAACTAATGAACTAATTATACTTCTTCAGAGAACGTAGATGAATTCGGGCTTTTTTCTCTTCCAAGACGGTAAGTGCTGGCAAATTCAGAACCCATTAGCCCTTCTTCATGTGTTATTACAAAACTCTGCTCGATTATTTCTGGAAGTCTATATTGTAATGCATTTGCAAGAACTGCCACTGCTTCTTTATCTAAATTATGCGTTGGTTCATCTAAAACAAGCATACTCATATTTGGAGTAAGCACTGTGGCCAATGCGGTTCTAAACACTAAAGCAACAGTAGCTCTCTCGCCTCCACTCACTAATTCAACTGACCTCCATTCTCCATCATAAAGTTCAAACGAATATCCTTTTGAATTAGTGGTTATCTTGAGTTCTGTATAATCATTATACGGATAAAGCACTGGCCATATACTGTTCATCGCAGCATTTATGGCTTCTATTACCTCTTTCCTTAATTCAGCTTGTGTTTCTATTATTGCATTCCTAAAGAGCGAAAGTTCCTCTTCTAAAACCGAAAGATTGTTTATTGCTTCATTCAAATCTTCTAGTGTTTTGACTTCTGAACTGGTAAGTGCAAGAATATCTTTGGATGATTTTGACCTGGAATCTAAAGATGAAAGCTCCATTGCAACCCGCTCAGCATTCAATTTGAGTTGTTCGCATTCTTTGGATTTATTCTCAAACTCTGACTCTTCAAAAACAAGCAATAAAGATGATTTCTCAGAATCTGAAAGTTCCTTACTTAAATGAGAAAGACGCTTGGCTGCTAAAATGTTTTTTTCTAATTCAGAATATTCACTTTCAATTCCTTTTAATTCAAGCATGAACTTTTCCTGGTTCGACCTGGCTCTGGTGAGTTCAGCTTTATTTTGTTCCATGATCTGCATTAACGTAGTTTTCTTGTCTTTGTTTTCAACAAGGTTTGCAATGGATTTATCAAGCATGGATATTTTTTGTATTATGAATTCGGTTCTTCTTATACGCTCTTTGATGAGAATAAGCTTATCGATCAAATTTTTCCTTAATGGAACAATCCTTTCAACTTCTATTTTATTGCTTTGAATTTCCTTCCTATGTTCTTCAATAACATGAATGATACTGTCTTTTGTTAACTGGTGTGAACAAACAGGGCATTTCGAAAGCGATGGAGATAATGCACCAATAGAATTCTCAATTCTTGCACTACTTGATATTAGATTTTTAACAGTTGCTTCTAAATCCACCAACTCATTCTCCATCTTGTTCCTTTCTATAATTAATTCTTCATGTGTTCTATTCTGGATGGATGAACTGAGCTCGTTCTGAAGTGATTTTTTCTCTGCTTCTGCGCGCGTGCTCTCTTCTATTTTCATCTCCAATGATCCAAATTGCTTAGAATAGGAATTGTATTTTTCTTGAAGAGAATTTACGAAACTTCTTTTTTCCATAAGTAAATTACTCAATTCTATTTTTCTAGATTTGAGTGCTGCAAGCTCAGTTTCTTGAGGCTGTTTTCCTTTCAGCTGTTCTGATATTTGTTCAATGGTTGCCTTCAGGGCAACTATTTTTTCTCTAAGTTTTAGGAACTTCTCTTTTTTTTCTTTAAGCGCAGAAAATTTAGTGCTTGCTTCATAATATAGATTCCTATGCGCTGCTACTTTTTTAGTCAGTTCTATTTTTGATGCTTCGAGCTTCTCTAGCTCCTCTTTTGCTTGCTGTTCTTTACTGCGCATTTCATCAAGCTTTTTTCTGTCGAATTTAGTTTCGTGAGAGCGTTTTGCAAACCTCAGCCTATTTATCAAAGTTACAGAGTTTTCCCTGGCACGTTCAAAACGATCTAAACCAAGAAGGCTATCTATTTCATCTTTTCTTTTCCCTGGTTCTATGGAAAGGAAATAATCTATGCGATTCTGCGCTGAATATATTGCCCTGCTAAAAAGAGGATAATCTATACTTAGAAGCTGTTGAATGTATTTTGTAACTGCGGATTGGCCTTTTTCCACAAGTTGGCCATCTTTTCTTATTTCAGCGCTGCTTGTTACTTTATCCTTTGCATCCTTGCTAATTGCCCTAACTATTTCATATTTACCTCCATTCCATTCTAAAGAAAGATTTATGCGTGCCTGCATTGCACCATGCCGAATAACTTCTGCAAGGGTTATTTTACGGTTTTCGAGTGAAGGAAATGATGAAAATAAGGCAAAACTTATTGCATCTAAAACAGA
>JAHJBR010000166.1 GCA_018813445.1 Microcaldota archaeon
AACCATTCCTTCAGCAGTTTCTGCAATCCCTTCCACACTAAGAGGACCTTTCATTATGCTAGCGATTTCCATAATCACTGCTTTTTGCTCTTTCCCTTCTTTCATAATTATTGTTGGATTGGTTGTAACTCCATCGCACATTCCTAATTCTACTCCTTTCCTTATTGCTTCCACGTTCGCTGTATCCAAAAAGAATTTCATTTTTTCACCTCGTTTTTTTATCTTGAAAAAGTGATTTTTCGTCGGCATTCCGACGAATTCTTCATTTTTTCACCTTATAGTTCGTTCTTAATCAATTCATAAATTCCATCTGCATCCAATTTGTATTTCTTCATCAGCTCAGGAGCTTCTCCTGATTCTGCAAACGAATCTTGTATTCCATGCCTTACCAATCTGCACCCTCCTTTTTCTGCAATCGCTTCTGCAACCGCACTCCCTAAACCTCCATTAATCTGGTGCTCCTCAACTGAAACTGCAAGCATACACTTGCTTGCATATCTCTGTACAGTCTCGGAATCAAAGGGCTTGATTGTATGTACATTCACCACTGCAACGCTCACTCCTTCTTTTTCAAGCATTTCAGCAGCTTGCAAAGAATGATAAACCTCTATTCCGCATGCAAAAATCACAACTTCGCTTCCATCGCGCAAAACATTTGCTTTTCCTATTTCAAATGGAGTTTCTGCAGTAGTTATTATGGGCATTTTCTCTCTTCCTGTGCGTATGTATGCAGGCTTTCTTTTTGAATAGGCCGCGAAAACCGCTTTTCTTGCTTCTTCTGCATCGCAAGGAACAAAAATACTCATATTTGGAAGCGAGCGCGTCAAAGCAATATCCTCCAAAACTTGATGGGATGCACCATCTGGACCAACAGTAATTCCAGTATGGGAAGCATGCACAATCACTGGAACATCGTTATAGCAAACAGAAACTCTAATCTGATCCCAGTTCCTTCCTGGATTGAAAGCACCAAAAGCTGAGATAAATGCGACTTTTCCACAAGAAGCTATCCCTGCACCAACTCCTGCTAAATTTTGCTCTGCAACCCCCACTTGCACAAATCTTTCTGGAAACTTTTCAGCAAACCAATGCACTCTAGAAGATTCTGCAACATCTGCTGTAAGCGCCCACACATCATTCTGTTTTTCTGCAAGCTCCACTATTGCTTTTCCAAACCCATCGCGTAAGGCAGTGGGCTTTCCTTCCCTATTCAGATGCATTTCTGGGTTAAGCATAATCATTCACTCTCAATTCTTTTTCTTTCATCTGCAAGTTCCTGAAGGGCCTTTTCTGCCTCTTCCTTTTTCGCAGTCTTTCCATGCCATTCAGGCAAATTTTCCATATAGGAAACTCCTTTTCCAGGAATTGTTCTTGCAACAATTGCAGTAGGCTTTTCTGAATTCCTGCTTTCTTCGCATGCATTAATTATCGCATTAAAATCATGGCCATCTATCTCAATAACATTCCAACCAAAAGCTCTGTATTTATCGGCAAAAGGATCCAATGGCATCACTTCCTCAGTTGTGCCATCTATTTGTATGTAATTGCGGTCTATGAATACTGTAAGATTTCCTAATTTGTATTTTGCAGCAAACATTATTGCTTCCCAAACCTGGCCTTCCTGGTGTTCTCCATCACCAGTAGCACAAAATACCTGCCATCTGCTTCCTTGTCTTTTTCCAACCAATGCGATTCCGCAGGCTATTGATATTCCTTGTCCCAACGGACCTGAAGAATTCTCAATTCCGGAAACAGAGCCACGATGCGGATGGCCTTGTAAATCTGAACCTAGCTTTCTCAAAGTAATTAATTTATCTTTGGAAAAATAGCCTGCTTCTGCAAGAGAAGCATAGAGAACAGGACAAATATGTCCATTGGAAAGTATGAATCTATCTCTTTCTTCCAATTCTGGATTCTTTGGATCATGGTTCATTACATTGAAATAGAGCGCAGTGAAAATATCTGCCATTCCCAAAGAACCTGCAGGATGGCCGCTTCCAGCTTCAGTGAGCATCCTAAGTGTGTCTTGCCTAATTGTATTTGCAATCAGTTTTAGCTGTTTAGTTTCTGTGATTTTATTCATTTTTC
>JAHJBR010000167.1 GCA_018813445.1 Microcaldota archaeon
AATATTTTGGTTTTTATTTTAGAAGAAGGCCAGTCATCAAATATGCTTTCTTGCATCCCTTGATTAGACTGTACAGAATAACCTATCAAACTCCCTACTCCAGTAAGTCCAATGGTTCTCCAGCTTACATTTCCGTTACCATAGGTGCTCCCTTCTTGTATTGTGGTTACTTTTCCATCTGCTGCAATGAGTGCTGCAGGCACACTATCACTTATTTCCAGCTCAGTGTAGCTTTGATCAGTTGTGACTATTTTGATATCCACAATGTAGTTGTATGTTTCTGGTTCTCTTTGGTATTCTCCAAGAATAGAAAGCATTTCCCTTACTGTTTCATAATCATAATTTATTGGGTTGCACATTCCCATTCCATGTTCACTGAACAAAGGATTGTTGTTTGTCTCAACTAATTTGTCTAGGAGTGCATTCACCTTTTCCATAAAGAGTGTGCGCTCCTGCTCATTAGCGCCTTTTAGAGTAAGTGCCATTATTTTTAGTTCTGCAAGTTGCGTATCCATCTCCTGAGAATCAGAGGAGAATTTGTGAATCCAATATCCAAGGAATTCACTTGCATATCCAAATCTTTTGCATTTTAAAGATGTACAGAGTGCAGCGCACTCGGTTGTATCCGTGCATTCCTTGACAATCCCGTTTATACCTAAATCTTTTCGGCAGTCTTCTTCGGTTTCCCTTTTTTCTAAATTGAATTTAAACACAAGGACTTCAAAATCACTTGCATTTTCCTCACTTATATTGTATAATTTACGTACTGTGATTTTGTTTTTTGTTTGCGCAGCATCCACAGTTTTTTGCATTAAAAGTGTTTCTTCAGGATTCAAAGGAATAGGGGCAAAAACATAATATTTTGCATCCGTTAGCCCATCTCCGTCAAAATCCTCGCCTAATGCTGAAAGCACCTTTTCCTGGGCAGGCGAACTAACATCCTTTTCAGTAACACACCCAAATAGGAGGAGGGATGCAACTATGAATATGAGCGCCTTTCTCATGGCCTAATACCTTGTGTGAAATTTATAAGCATTTGGAATCCATCTCCATGAAAAAGAGGCCGAATAGCTTTAAATCATTAATCTGCAATGGAGAGGCCATGGATGAAAAAAAAGGAATCCAGGGAAATGTTTACAAGCTCGGATTAGTCAGTTTTTTCAACGACGTTTCCAGCGAGATGATTCTCCCGATTCTTCCAGTATTTTTGAATACTTTCCTTGGTGCGGGAAAGGAGATAATCGGATTGATTGAGGGAGTTGCCGATAGCCTTTCAAGTCTTCTGGATATTGTTTTTGGATATTGGTCCGACAAGCTGGAAAAAAGAAAGGAGTTCGTGCTTCTTGGCTATGGGTTTTCCTCGCTTTCGAAAATCGGAATCGCATTGTCCACAACCTGGCCAATTGTTTTTCTATTTCGGGCGTTAGATAGGATGGGTAAAAGCATTCGTACTTCTCCAAGGGATGCATTGATTGCCGCGTCAAGCGGAAAGGAAGTGCGTGGAAAAGCTTTTGGTTTGCATAGAGCAATGGATACTCTAGGTGCCATAGTCGGGCCTGCGATCGCATGGGGAATATTCAGCCTGCTCGGAACTTCGGAGAGCGCCTATAGGGAAGTTTTTTATGTTGCTTTGGTTCCCGCATTGCTTGCGGTGCTTGTGATATTTTTCATGGTCAAGGAGCCTAAAAAGATCGAGCAGAAGAAAAACTCAAAACCAAATTTTTTCAAATCCCTTCAGCTTTTATCTTCTGAATATAAAAAGTTTTTGAAAATATCTGCTTTATTTTCTATTTCCTATTTTAGTTTTGCACTACTGATCTTGCGTGCAGATGAAATAGGAATCAGCACTGAAAATATCCTACTAATGTATCTTCTTTTCAATATTGTTTATGCTTTAGTTTCAATTCCATTAGGGCAACTTTCAGACAAGATAGGAAGAAAGCTTGTAATAGGTGGAGCATTCGTGCTTTATGCATTAGTTTGCCTCGGATTTGCTTTCGCATCCCAATTCTGGCAGGTCGCACTACTTTTTACATTTTATGCTGTTTTTGTTGCTGCAGACGAAAGCGTGAACAAAGCATATATTTCAGACATAGTGAAAGAAGATGTGAGGGGAGTTGCATTAGGAACTTACAGCACTGCTTTAGGTGCAGTTTATCTTCCAGCAAACATACTTTTTGGAATAGCATGGGCAACCTTTGGAGCAGTTCCTGCATTTGGAGCAGCAGCATTCATTGCATTAATTTCAGGAATATTATTGATAAAATGTTGTGAGTGATTTTATAGAAAAAGTTATAACTTATTTATGCTACTTATAAATATGGCACACATGCGCGTAAAGGTCCAAGAAAGTGAAAATAGCTCTGTTGTTCCAGTAAATATTTATAAACAGGTCAAAGAAAGCTTGCTCAAAGTGATTCCTGAAGCAGAAATGTGCATCCCTAAACTGGCTTTAGAAATTGTTAAACAAGGTAAAGTAAAAGAAGTAGACGAATATGCTAATTCTTTGAGGATGATTAGAGATTTAGCTGAAAGTAATGATGTATTTCACCCTCTCACTGAAAACAATCCTGCATATATCTTTGTAAAATATAGAGATAAATGTGTGGATATTGCAAAAGCTGCAAAGACTGGGACTATAGGTGTATTCTATGTATTTCAGAACGAATCAATTGCCGACTTATTCGTGAAATATACCGATAAATTTGTAGAAATTGCAAAATCAATAGGAAAAAAGAGCGGAAGTGTCTTCCTAGTATTTGAAAACAAACTCATTACTAAATCGTTTATTGCCGCTCCGGCTAAAATAACAAATGCATTTGTAGATATTGCAAAAGTATCAGGAGAAGATTGTTCCTTTGTTTTTTATCCTTTTGTATATCCAGCGGTCGCTGACCTATTCGTGAAATATACAGATAAATTTGTTTTAATTGCAAAAGAATCAGGAGAAGAAACCTATAGTGTTTTCAAAGCATTCACAGATGAACTAATTTCTGAATCATTTATTCATAATCCAGATAAATTTATAGCTACTTTAATGAAAATCTCAGAAATGGATGGATTGCAATCTGCATGTATATTCAGATCTCTTAAACGCTGGCAAATTGCCAAACCATTCAAAGATTATATCGAAGACAAAATACCTTTTGAGCATTTTATTACAGATATTTTTTCAGATAGATTGTATGCAGTAGAAGTTGGATGGCCACTCGACAGTTTATTTGAAGAAAGAGAAAAACGTCTGGAATATCTTGCGGGCTTAAATGATGCAGTTATCATCGGTTTGC
>JAHJBR010000168.1 GCA_018813445.1 Microcaldota archaeon
ATTATTGCTTTTTTACCGTATTTCTTGGCTTTTCTTAATACGGGGGTAAAATCAGTATCCCGAGTCATAAGAGCCAGAATATCTGTGTTTTTTTCAATAACATATTCCATTGCTTCTATTGCCATTGTAACGTCCACATCCCCAGTGGTTATTTCTGGCTCAAATCCTTGATTCACCATTGCTTCTATGAGTTTATCAGAAGCATACTGGTCCAAGTAAACTTTGGCTATGCGCACGTCTCCGTATTTCTGCACTTCTTTCTTTACTTCCTTTAGGTCCACGTTGATGTCCTTTCTAATACTGTTTGGGCCATCTATTAGAAGTACAATTTGTTTGCTTTTCTTTTTTCCAAAAATATTGTCCAAAATTGACACAAAATCACCGTTGTAGCTTGAAAAGCGAGATCGCATTTTCAGCAGTTCTATTCGCGACTTCGTCCTTTGCAATTCCCTTGATTTCAGATATGTAATCTATTGATTGTACAACATCGTAAAAAGTTCGTACCACATAGGGCGAGTCTGTTTCCACTAATAAGTGTTCTAGCTCCAAGTTATTTATAACTTTCCTTCTTTCCTTTGAATGCAATGGAGTTATTGAAATTAAGGCCCCTAGCTTCACAGCGCGCTCGGCTTCTTCCAATGTGCCTGAAAAAAAATGCATCATAATTCCATTGCTCCATTTCCTTTGTTCTAGAATATCCAATATTTCTGATGTTGCTTCTCTTGCATGAATAACTATTGGAAGATTCATTTCTTCAGCAAGATCCAGCATTTTATTGAAAGCTAGCTTCTGATTTATTTTATCCTGTTCATTTTTTGCCCAATGGAAATCCAGGCCTATCTCACCTATTGCGCACGGATTCCTGTTCTTTATCTCATCAATCCACATATCGAGCTTGCTGATTCCTTCCTTTACAATTGTCTGTGGGGCTATTCCAAGCGAATAGGGAATTTTGTATCTTTCTCCTATCTCTGCATTCTTCAAATTAGAATGATGAGAATAGCCAGAAGTAATCGGGAGCCAGCCTTCTTTTATCTCTATATTTTTGTAGCTTTCAAGATGGCAGTGCGCATCTATTATAGGCGTTTGGGGATTCATAAGAATGTTTATAAATACTAATCTATTAATTCTTACGCATAATTCTAATAGGTGAATAAATGAGTGAAAAGATTTTTTCTTCAGCAAAGGAGCTGAAGGTTGGCAAGTACGTTTTAATTGACGATATTCCATGCAGGATTGTAGATGTGGAATCATCTAAGCCAGGTAAACACGGTGCAGCGAAGATGAGGGTTACGGCTATGGGAATATTCGACGGTCAAAAGAAAACTTTACTTACGCCTTCAGACCAAGATGTGGAAGTTCCGATAATTGAAAGGAAAAACGTACAGTTGATGAGTATAAGTGGAAAAACCGCACAGGTCATGGATGCGGAGAGTTACGAAATGTATGATATAGAAGTTCCGGATGAATTAATTCCCAACGCGGCTGCCGGGAAGGAAGCAGAAGTACTTCAGGCAATGGGAAGAAGAAAGATGGAACGAATAAAGTGATTTCATGGATGCGAAGATTACAAAGAAAAAGGAAAATTTGCTTTTGGGAAGAGATGAAGTACTGGTTGCAATTGAATTTGAAAAGGCCACTCCAACTAGAAAGGAGGTAAAGGACCTTGTATGCGGAAAGATAGGTGCTAATCCGGAAACAGTAGTAATACGGGAGGTAAAGCACAAATTCGGCATAAAGGAAGTGGATATTCTTTTGCACGTTTATAAGGACAAGGAGACCATGGCTTCTGTTGAACCCCATTATGTTCTAGTAAGGGAAGGTATGGCCCAGAAAAAGGAGAAAAAGAAAAAGGGCGCTGCCCCTGAATCAAAGAAGAAATAATTTTAGGTGATTTTCATGGCTGAAAAAAAAGATTCTGGTAAAAAATCTGCTGCTCCGAAGAAGGAGAAAAAGAAAAGAGGACCATATAAAGCAGGAAAATCTTGTCCAAAATGCGGAGCAGGAGTAAAACTAGCTGAGCACAAGAACAGGAATTCCTGCGGTAAATGCGGCTATTTTGAGAAGAAGTGATATGCGGCTTTTTCTTTCGCTTTTCTTTGCTTTTTTTCTTTCAGTGATTTTGAGTATATTATTTGGAAGCTCAGTAGAATCGTTTATTTTTGCAATTATCTTTTTTGGAATTATCTGGTTTTATTTTGGAAAAAAGGAAGCTGCAATTTCATCCGGGGCGCTTGTGGTCTGCATTTATCTTTCTGGGATATCAGAATATTTCAAATCAGTAGAGGTTCAGCTTGCAATGCTTTTTCTAGCTCTGTTCTTTATTTCCAAGGATATTCAAAATATATTTTGGAAGCATATAAGAGGAGTAGGGAATCTTTTCTTTAGTATTCTCTATGGAGTAGGCCTATACCTGTTTGTGATATTATTAATGATTGCCATTTCGCTAGTATTCTGGATCGCCGGAATTGGGATAGATAGTGCAAAGGTCTATGATAAGGTGGTTGAGCTTCCATTTTATGTAATTTTAGTAGCAGTATTCTTGGCACCCATAGCCGAAGAGCTGCTCTTCCGTGGATTTTTGGCAAAAAGATTTGGAATTTTAGTTTCTGCAACATTGTTTTCATTAGTGCACTTTGGCTATGGATCAGTGTTTGAGCTTTTGGGAACTTTTATCGTGGGTTTGGTTTTTGCATGGTATTTCCTTAGAGAAAGGAACCTGGTGCCTTGCATGGTTGCGCACTCACTTTTTAATATCACCTCTATAAGTATGATTTATGCATTGGAGTTTTTACAAAAGGGAGGAATATGATAACTCTTGGAATTGAAAGCACTGCACATACTCTTGGAATAGGAGTAGTGAGGGATAAGAGGGTGCTTTCGAATATTCATGATATTTACAGGGCACCTCCTGCTGAAGGAATATTGCCTAGAAAGGCTGCAGACCATCATGCAAATGTGTTTGCAGAAATTTTAGAAAGGAATTTGGAAAAGGCTGGAATTGAATTGAATGAAGTGGATCTGATTGCCTTTGCGCAAGGGCCAGGAATTGGGGCCCCACTTAGAGCTGGAGTTGTGATGGCTAAATATCTTGCAAAAAGATTAGGAAAGAAAATAATTGGGGTTAACCATTGCTATGCACATGCGAAAATCAGCGAATATCTTACTGGAATCAAAAGTCCACTATATGTTTATGTAAGCGGTGGGAATTCCCAACTCTTAATTGAAGAAAAGCAAGGATTTCATGTGCTGGGAGAAACTTTGGATGTGGGAATAGGAAATTTGTTTGATGCTTTTGCAAGAAATATCAAATTAGAGCATGCGCATGGGGCAGCGGTTGCTAAATTGGCTGAAGAAGGAAAGTATATTGAATTACCCTATTCTGTAAAGGGAATGAATCTTGTGTTTTCAGGATTGCTGACACAGGCAAGCAAGCTTGCTAAGGATCAGAGTAAAAAAGATGTTGCTTATTCTCTTATGGAGACTGCTTTCTCAATGACTTGCGAGGTTGCTGAAAGGGCATTGTTATTAACTAGGAGGAAGGGAGTTGTGCTTTGTGGAGGGGTTGCGCAGAATAGGAGGTTGCAGGAGATGCTGAGGAAGATGTGTACAGAAGATAATGTGGAGTTCGGGGTTGCGCCTGATGAATTCAATAGAGATAATGGGGCAATGATCGCTTTTGCAGGAGAGCTGCTTTTTAGGAAGAATGGTTGTAAAGCAGTAGAAGAATGGGAAGCTGTGCAAGACTATAGAATAGATATGAAAATTTAGATTAGTTCTTCCTTTCTCCTTCCAATCATTTTAGCTCTTTCCCAATTCATAGTAAAGGTTTTTGCATTCTCATTAAATAATGAAAGCGGGAGAAAATGCCAGTCTTCCCTATTCTTTCTCCAACCCACATAGGTAGTTATTCCTGTATTGGATTCCCAGGTTTTCAAGCCTAGGAACTGTTCGCGTGTAATTCCCAAATTATCTGTTTCGTGAGCCTTGGCTTCTATTGCGTACTGGTTCCCTCTCTTGAATAAAAGAAGATCAGGAGATAATGAATTTACTCCACTCCCTGCTGCACGTATAACTGAATATCCATTGGAACTGAAGTAAGCAATGAGCTCTCTTTCTGCACGGGAGCCTTTTCTATATGTAAGCATAAGCAGAATTTGTAAGTAAGATTAAAAAAATACTAGCCCCTTATCCGCATCCACTTCTATTTCCTGTCCATCCTTGAATAATTCAAGTGGGTTCTTTTCCAGTTTGTCGAGCATTGGGATTTTTGAGATTATCGCGCCTACTGCGATTATTGGCTCGGCCTCTGAATTGATTATGGCTGAAGGTGCTG
>JAHJBR010000169.1 GCA_018813445.1 Microcaldota archaeon
AGATAAATCTGATTGATGGGATTAGAGAGGATTTTGATGATGGATTTATTCTAATTAGAGCAAGTGGAACAGAGCACATAATACGGCTTACCGCTGAATTCAAAACAGAAAAAAGATTGGAAGAAATAAAGGAAAAAGCTGAAAAAATAATACGGTGGGCAGTTCAATAGGTTTCGCACTTTATCTGGAAATAAATCGCTTCGTGATTGCATGAAGGGCATTTCCCAGGAGGAGTATTTCCATCGTGCACATATCCGCATTTTGAGCAAACCCATGGTACCGATTGATCCTTTTTGAGCACTGTGCCTGCTTCAACTATTTTTAGCAAGTCTCTGTATCTCTGCTCATGGTGTATTTCGGCTTTTGCAATTGAACGCACCCTTACTGCTATATCCTTGAACCCTTCCTCTTCAGCTGTTTTCGCAAATCCAGGATATAAGTCTGAATTTTCATGATGCTCGCCTTCAATGGCTGCCATCAGATTCTCTTTGGTTGTTCCTAAAACGCTTGGAACTTCTGATTCGCCTATCTTTATAGGCGGTTTTGTTCCTGTGCGCTGTGCAACATCATTCATCATCCTGAAAAACCATTTTGCATGTTCTCTCTCATTTTCAGCTGTAAGTAGGAAAATTTCTGATATTTGGAAAAGGTTTTCTTTTGCTGCTACTTTTGCATACATTGCATACCTATTCCTTGCCTGGCTCTCCCCTACAAATGCCATTGCCATGTTTTCTACTGTTTGCATGATCTCACCAAGAAGAATTCATTTAGGTTGTTTAAATGCTTAACTGGATTTAGAATTAAGGAGAAAATGCCACTAATAAAACTATTTAAAAACCCTTTTATCCACAATAATTCTGTTAGCGGCCATAGGTAGGGGGAAACACTCGTTCCCTTCTCGAACACGAAAGTTAAGCCCCTTCACGGCGCTGTGTGTACTGAGCTACGCTCGGGAAATCACGCTGCTGCTAACATTCTATTCATAATTTATTCATTATCTTAATTTTAAAAATACAAAAGCCATTTATATTTTATCTGCAAATCCATTCCATGGATGAGCTTTCTTCGGAACTCAGGAAAAGGATAACTGCAGAGGACTGGGAATATTTCGGTCATCTTGCAAGTACATTCAGTTTAGAGCTTGAAACAACTGGTGTGAAAACTGCAAAATTTCAAAAAGAGCTGCAGATGATAAGGAAGGTGCTGCATGCATATATGACTCATGAGGAAGGAAGAGCACGCTTTATTTCCCCAAGGTTCATGATAGGGATGTACAAAACCATAAAAGGAGTGGAAAAGAAAATAGCTGAAGATGAACAAAAGCACGTGGAATTTTTGGCTTTTCTCAACGCATTGTTATACAAGCTCAGGCAGGAGAAACTTATTGTATATAAAACATTAGAAAAAACACGGGAATTCCAAAGGCATAAGAGAAAAGGAGATAGGTTATGAGTTTGTATTATTCAGAGCCACTTTCCATAGAAGTAAAAGGAAGGTCTGTTTTTGTAAATCAAGAGGCATGGGAATTTTCTGTACGAAACATCTCACAAATGAATGATGTATTGATGGAAAAACAGAATCCAAAAAGGGATTTTCCAGCATATTTTATGTTTAGAGACATTACAAAAAATAATGGAATAAGGTATGATATTACCTTAATACCTCCGAAAAAATTTGGCAATGAGCTTGCCAAAACATATGGTCATTACCATCCCTATGCGATTGATAGATTAGCATATCCTGAGGTGTATCAGGTTCTGGATGGAAAGGCACTTTTTATATTGCAGAAAAAAAGAAGTGATGAAACAGTGGATGTGATTATAACCTATGGATTGAAAGGCCAGGTGGTTCTTATACCTCCTAATTACGGGCATGTGAGCATTAATGCAAGCACAACTGAAAAACTAGTAATGGCAAATCTTGTTGCAGATGGTTTTGAATCCCTTTATGATGAGTATAAGCAGAATAGGGGTGCTGCATACTATGTTACTGAAGATGGACTTGAGCCAAATATGAGATATATTGTGAGAGGAGTAGATAAGAAAAAACCAGAAGAAATTTCCAAACAATATGGCTTACATTTCTTAGATTTGCTAAAGGAATTTTCAAATAATCCTAAGAAATTTGAATTCCTTAAAAAACCGGAATTGATTGTGAAATTGAGGTAAATGATTTGTGTGAATTAAAATAACAAAACGATAGGTTTATAATTTTCTTCAAACTAATTCTAGATTATGGGCAAACAAAAGGAAATAAAATTCATATTCTTCAAAGCGATTAGCCCAGCTATTTTTCCGGGCTGCTAGCCCGAACACTTTCTCCAATTACTAAGTATTCTTTTTTTTAGTTTTATTCCTAGAAAAAAATAGAGGTGAAAATATGAAAAATGGGTGTTTACTTCCGCGAGGAGGATTATAGAGAACAGCTTAAGGGTGCAGTGCGCATAGTAGTAAAAATAGGCACAAAGGTGCTTACTGATAAAAAGGATAAGTTGGATAGGAAGTTACTTTGGCATCTGTGCAACCAGCTTGCTGACCTACAAGATATGGGAAAGCAGGTAGTGATTGTAAGTTCAGGTGCAGTTGCCTGTGGAAAAGAGCTTATGGATTGGGATTTCAAATTAGACACTTGCGAAAAACAGGTGGCCGCAGGAATAGGCCAGCCACTTCTCATTATGGAATATTTGAAATTGCTGGCTAAAAGAAATAAGGTTGCTTTGCAGGCTCTTCTTACCGAAGACAGATTCAAAAATCCAATGGAATTTGAGAATCTTGTAAGAACCTTGGAAACTGCCATAGTGAACAGAGTAATTCCAATAATAAACGAAAACGATGTGGTTTCAAGCAAGGGTTTTGAATATGGAAAGAAAAGGCTATTCAGCGATAATGATGTGCTTGCATCTCTTGTTGCAAGAGCCCTCAATGCAGATGTATTGATTATGCTCTCTGGAGTAGATGGACTTCTAGATGCAAATGGGCAAAGAGTAGGTTGCGTGAAAAGATTCGAGCCTTGTTTATATGAATTGGATTCAGGTGAAAAAAGTCAGAATGGAACCGGAGGAATGGTAACAAAGCTTATGGCTGCTGAATCTGTTTCCTTAAATGGAATATGGGCCGTAATCGCTGATGGGAAACAACCTGGAGTGCTTTTGCGTATAATGAATGGAGATACTATTGGAACTCTTTTCTGTAGGAATGAGAGGAAAAATATTGAGAAGCTGCGCACTGATATCTCAGGCCTTGATGAAAAATGCTGGAGGAAGGCATTTAGAAAAGGTTGCGAACTTGTAAAAAGAAGTACAAGTGCAATCCACTCAAGAATCTCTAAACATTGATTTTTTCTATTTTTCCGCTTGCAAGCTGGGGACTTCCTCCTCCTCTTCCCCCATGCTTTTTCACTACTTCATTCAAAATCTCATTGGCCTTGAATTTTGAATCAGTACCTGAAGCGCAAACTAAATTTCCTTGTTTATTTGCAAGCGCAACTGCCCCATTCTTGCCTTTGGAAATCTGCTGGGCGATCTTCATCAGCATTTCTTGTTCCAAATCAAGCACCTTGAATACATATTTCCCGGATTTTTCACATTCCAATTCCAATTCTTCTGCTTCAGTTTTAGCAAGCTCTGAGGATAATGAATCTATTTTCTTTCCCCTTTGCTTCCATTCCTCGAAAAACCTTTCAACTGAAGTGGGAAGCTCTGATTCTGCAACTGAGATTTTTTCAGCTGTTGAACGAAGCACTGCTTCTTGTTTTTGTACGTAGGAAAGAGCACCTAACCCAGTTGTATAGACTATTCTTTCCAAACCATCCTGTACACCCTCTCTTTTAATTATTTTAAAGAAGCCTATTTCGCCTATGTTTGAAAGCATGTGATGTGTTCCTCCACAAGCCTGCACATC
>JAHJBR010000170.1 GCA_018813445.1 Microcaldota archaeon
AACTGAAAACGTTGCATTCCAATTTGGATTACCAATCTCTTTAAGTGCAGTTTTCATATCCCCTTTCCGCGCAAAGGATAATGCAATTCCATTGTCTTGCTTTACGTTTTCTTGGAAGCTGTGTGCAATTCCATAATTATTTCCTTTTTTCCATTCATCTAAATCTTTTTGAAGTCCATTTCCAATATATTCAGAAACAAGAGAGAATTCAATGCACCCTTTAATGGTATAAAGATACCCTGAAAGAAGCTGCGCCTGATATTCTGAATCAGAACTTACATCTATCAGATTTTCAAAATCTTCAGCATCTGGAATAGAGGTGCTTTTTTGTTCAACGAGTTTTGGGATGGATTTTTCATCTTCTCTAAACCCAAGCTTCCGTATCTCTTCAAGATATTCCAATGCGTTATTCCAATTCAAGCAATCATGCCTCTTTAATCGTTCCTAGGAATGCAGCAGAATATGCAGAAAGATTAAGGCCCTTGAAATCCCCAAATCTTTTTGCAATTTCAGCAACTCCACTAAGATATTCAGATTCCTTTTCCTGCCCGCCGCCCCTTTCTTTTATTATTCCTAGTGCCTTTCCAATTATTCCCAGCACACTGTTATTCCACATTCCGCTTCTTATTAAAGAAGGCGCAACAAGTGCAAAGAACAAGTATTGTGCAACAACACTGCTCCTCATCAGTATTGAAAGTGCTTCGGAAATTCTTCCCTGCATAATGGCTAGTTTTGCTTTATGAAAGCCTGCGTCTCCTAGGATCCTTCTATAAAATGCAAGAAGTGTAAAAGCAGCATTCCTCCTGGCTATTCCAAACAGCTTTTCATAATCTATTTTATCCATTTGTATTATGTTGCGTGCAGCTATGCTTGCTGATTCTTGCTTGCTTATTATGGTATAGAGTGCATCCACTAGTTCGGCATCTTTGCTTTTTGCAAGCGCCTGAAAAACATCGTCCTTGGTGGCAACTTTTTTATTAGTAAGCGCAATCGCATTTGCAAGCGCCTTTTCATTTACAACATTGTGGCTTACTGCTTCATCTATTTTCTTGAATGCTTCGGCAGAATTCTTCACATCGGTTTGCAATTCCATAATATTTTCTGAAAAATCTTTCTCCTTATTTTTGGAATATTTTAATATCGCTTCCTTTTCCTCGCCCATTAGCTTTTCTGATTTTTGGGCTTCTTTCAAAACACGTTCAATTACGTTATTATCTTTACTTTCCGTAATCCTTCTAAGTCTGTTTTCAAGATTTTTTTGTGAAGACTGGCTGGAAGGTTCCCTAAGTGCTCTGATAACTGCATCCAGAATTAGAGTGCTTTCTTTGTCAGCATACTCTTCAACCCTAAATATTCCGTATTCAGCAGTCTTCTTTTTTTCCTCGAATGCCATCCCGCTTCCACTAACCATGAATAAGACTGCACGCTTAGGTTTATAATTCTAAAAGAATATCTAAAGCCCATGCCGGATGACAAAAAGTATTTCAGGAAAGACCGAATTTCCACGGGAGTTAGGGATTTGGATATTGTTCTGGAAGGTGGATATGCTCATCCCGGCGCAGTCTTTCTTTTTGCACCATCTGGACAGGAAAAAATAGCACTTTCTCTTCTTTTTGCAGCACAAGGACTAAAAGAGGGAGATAAAGTCGTGTATGTCGCATTGGACATGAGTCCCTTAGATGTGGAAAGGAAAGCATCCGCATTTGGCTTTAATTTAGGTTCTTCACCAAACCTTACTTTCATTGATGCGTGCGCGCAAAAGTCTTCTGAAGAAAGTCAAAAAAATACTATTAAAATTTCTGGGCCAGAAGCGCTCAACGACCTTTCACTTGTTTTAAGCGATGCGATAAAGGATGCTGAAAATGGAAAACTTCGAGTAATTTTTCATTCTCTTTCCACTCTTAGTATTTACAACCCCCCAGAAACAGTAATGAAGTTTTTACAGTTTGTTGAAAATCGTTTAAAGGCAGCCCATGCCACCACGCTTTGGGTTACTGATGAGGGGATGCATGATAAGAAGTTTATAACTGCATTAGAAGCCATGGCGGATCAGAAGCTCTACATTCATGAACAGAACAATACACATGAGCTTGTACTAGAAGGGGTTCCAATTCCAATAAAGATAAAAGCAGGAGTCGGTGGCTTGGAGGTGCTGTGAAGATGGAATTCAAGCAACTTGTTGAGGAAATGAAGGGCAAGGGGATCGAGACTGCACTGCTAAAATCAGATGGCGGGTTAGTGTATTCTAATTTTGCAATGCACATCACCGAAGTATTCGGCGATGAATCCCAAAAATCGCCCGTTTTTGGGATGGATGATCCAGCGCCAAGCCATTTTCCAATTTCCGGTTTCCAGCGCTGCCCCAAACTCTATGGTGATTCCTATGCCTGAATTTAAAGGACTCGTTGAGGAAATGAAAGGCAAGGGAATAGAGACTGCACTGCTAAAATCAGATGGCGGGTTAGTGTATTCTAATTTTGCAATGGATGATCCAGCCCCGTTCATCTCACGTTATCTTGCAAACAATGCACATTTTCTTATGGATGAACTAGGGGACGATACAAAAGAGATAGAACTTTCATTAGAAAACCGAATTCTGATGATTGTGCCTTTAAACGGCTATCTTCTACTTGCCCTTGTAAAAAACAAAGAGGAAAAGAAGGTTTTCAGGGATTATATAGAAACTATAAAGAAAACTTTTTTCAAATAATTAAGGCGATCTGATGTTAGATAAGATTGCCAAAATTCTTTCAAATTACAAGAACTATGCAGATGCAAGAATAACTAAAGGAACTGTTTCTTCGTTAGTTTCTGAAGACAGAAAAATAAAAGGGCTAGACGCAGGAATCTCGGGAATAGGTGTGCGTGTTCTTTCAAAAGCAAGCTTTGGATATGCATGGAGCACAAGAATAGAAGACTTCTCAGAGCTTTTGAAAAAGGCTGAACGGCTTGCCCTTTTGAATAAGGGAGACATATCATTTGCTTCTTCCAAACCAATAAAAAAATCATGTGGGAAACATTATCCTCAGCTTCCTACTGAAGAAAAGCTTGCGCTCATAAAAGAGGCAGAGAAAAGCGCATTCTCCTCCCAAGCCAAGAATGCAACCCTTTCCATTAGCGATACTATTTTGGAAGAAGCTTTTCTAAGCAGCGAAGGCTCATTCATTAATCAAAAGTTCAGCTATCTATATTTTTCAGCTCTTTCCATTGCGAAATCAGGCAATATTTCTCAACGTGGAATAGATCGAGCAGCTTCCAGGAAAGGCTATGGAAAATTGGATTTGTGCAAGGTTGCGTGCAATGCAAGGGAAAGCGCAGAGCGCCTTTTAGGTGCTGATTCCTCACCAAAAGGACGCTTTTTACTAGTAATGGATCCAGAAATGACCGGCGTTTTTTCCCATGAAGCGGTTGGACATGCAAGCGAAGGAGACAGCATTATTGAAAGAGAATCAGTATTGCGCGGGAAATTAGGAAAAAGGATTGCGAATGAAAATGTTACCATATTAGATGATCCTACTTTTGATGATTTCGGGCAATACTATTTTGATAGTGAAGGCG
>JAHJBR010000171.1 GCA_018813445.1 Microcaldota archaeon
AGTGTTGCAAAAGCCGGATTAGTTGCTACATTTAGGGCAAAGACAGCCATCCTTGCAGCAGCAAACCCGAAATTCGGAAGATTCAACCGAAACAGAAACCTGGTAGAGCAATTCGATGTTCCACCAACTTTACTTTCAAGATTTGACCTTATTTTTCCCATATTGGATATACTCGATGCAGAGAAAGATTCCAAACTTGCAGAATATATTCTCACATCTCATTACGAATCCCTTTCCAAAAAGCCCAAGGAACTGGACAGCGATCTGATAATGGACAAGGAATTCCTAAGGAAATACATTTCCTATTCAAGAAGGCACACATTCCCAAGGCTCACAAGAGAAGCAATGGACAAGATAAAGGAATTCTATTTGGAATTAAGGAAGATGGGGAAAGATTCAGGAACAGTTCCAATAACTCCACGTTACCTAGAAGGATTGATAAGATTGTCTGAAGCAAACGCAAAGATGCGCCTCAGTGAAAATGTGGAAAGACAAGATGCAGAAGTTGCCATAGGGTTAATGAATTATGTAATGGAAAAAGTGATGACTGACAAGGAAACAGGAAGAATAGACACTAGCATAATCGAAACTGGAAAAACCACAAAACAGCTTGAAAGAAACAGAATAATCTTTGAAATAGTAAAGGAACTTGCCAATAAGTTCGATATTGCAGAGGAAGATGAGATAATAAAAGAGGCAAGGAATTATAATTTGGAAGAGCATGAAACAAGGAGAATCATGGATGAGCTAATACGCAACGGTGAAATATACAAAAAAGACGCGAGAAAATACCTTCCCGCATAGTTTATTATTTTAAAATCACAATTGACCTTTGAGTGAACCTATGGATAAAAGATTGATTGAAGTGTTTCTAGTTCTTTGTTTCATGTTTTGCTCTGCGCAAATACTTGGAATATACACTGGTGCATTCATCCTAGAAGATGCACAAAACAATGAGCTAATTGCACAGACAATGCAATTTCCCGGAATGGCCGGTGATTCATCCGATGCATTTCTTGTGCTTTTATATGTGCTTGCAGGCGCGCTTTTTTTCTACTTCCTGATTAGATTCTATAAAGGAGATATTCTTTTCCTAATAATTGAGATTGGTGCAGTGTCCTTTGCGTCATCAATAGTTTTCTATTCATTTCTACGTCCTTTCATACAAGACACTTTGCTTGCCATAATCTCAGCAATATTTTTTGGAATAATTTTTTCCTTACTTAAGTTTGCACTCCCTTTCCTAAAAAATGCGGTTGCTGTTGTTGCGGCTGCCGGTGTGGGCGCAGTGTTTGGTTTTTCACTTTCTTTTGAGACTGCAATTTTGCTCATGATTCTTCTTGCAGTCTACGATTATATTGCAGTATTCAAAACTAAACACATGCATCAGTTTGCAGAGTCAATATCAAAAAAACAGATGCCTTTTGTGGTTAGCTCCAAAAAGATGACTGAAAAAGGACCAATAATAATGGAAATAGGAACGGGAGACATAATAATACCGATAATGCTGGAAGTCTCAGGACTTTCCATAAGTCCAATTTGTTCAGCAACAGTATTTATCGCATCGTCACTCTCACTATTCGCACTTTTCATACTTACAACAAGAATGCGCATTATGCTTCCAGCGCTTCCAATAATTGCTGGATTCAACATTGCATTTCTAGTACCTGCCAAACTCCTTGCTTTATTCTAGCCTATTCTTCTTAACTTTAATATCCAAAACAACTTGAACCAATGCAGGGGAAAACGGTCGCACTATTCTTTTCCCAACGAATTCAACATTTTCCTTGTTTAGCTGCGCAAGCACTTTCTTTATTGCATCCTCAAATGGTTTTTCTGCATCTGCGAAAGTATAGAAATGTATGATCCCATCAGCTTTGCACGCATAAAATGCAGATTCCAAGAAACGGTCTGCATCCTTTGGAAGCGGCATAAGCACCCGATCAGCAAAATTTTCATATGTTTTAGCAACTTCTCCAGCATCTCCTTCAATAACCTTGATATTTTTCAGCTTGTTCAGAATTACATTTTCATTCATGTATTTAACTGCAATTGGATTCAATTCAACTGCAACCACTTTGCATTTTTTCCGTTTCTTTGCAATCACTAGTGCGAACGGCCCTACTCCTGCAAAGAGCACAATTACATTTTCCCCATCTTTAACTAAATCCAATATTCTTCTTCTTTCAAAACTAAGTCTTGGAGAAAAGTAAACTTTAGCAACATCCAGCTTCATCCTTGCTCCATTTTCCTTATGCTCGGTTTCAGTTCTTTTTTCGCCCCAAATCACCTTTAATTTGCGAACTCTGTAAAGTCCTTCCATCGGCCCCTCTTTTTTAGCAACCACTCGCACATTTTTATGCACACTAGCTATTGCCTCAGCTATTTCCCCTTCTTTTTCAATAAGTCTTTCTGAAACTTCAATTATTGCAATATCTCCAATAAGGTCAAAGGAAGCAGTAAGCTCTTTCATCTCCTCGGCATTCAATATTCCCTGAAGTGCAATCTCAATGCTTTTAGGCTTGTTTTTTGCCTTTTCTCCTTTGAATTCAAAAGCACCTTTTATTTTTTCCAAAACAGGAACATACACTTTGCCTTCAACATGCATCACTTTCCTAGAGTTATCAAATTCCTTGTTTTTCTTAAGTAACTCTATAATGCGCTGGGCCTCTTTTTTTTCAACTGAAATATAATACAATACATCACTTCATTCAAGCACTATTGCTGGTTTGCCAGGAGATGCATTCTTTGCCTTTGTATGTGTTGCATCCTTTTCCATAATCACTGAAATTTCGGCTCCTGTCTGTTCCTTTATGAACTCTTCTGCTTCAGATAATAATGCATATTCTTCTTCAAAACCCAAAACATCCTCAAGTGCGAATATGTTTTTGCCCAGTTGCTTGATGAACTGTACAATTGCAGCTCCCTTATCTTTCAGCTCAGGTTCAGCCATGCATCTTTTCAAAGCCTTTTCAAAATTCTTTTCCTCTTTAGCAATAGAATACGCATTGTTTTTCCATGCATCTGCAACAATGAGTGTTACTTTTTTTGGCCTTGTTTTTAACAAAGCAGATATCCTATCAATATCTTGCAGTGTTTTTTCCAGAAGCGCTTCTCTTTTCTCCACTCCCTCATCTACAAAAGAGCTTTCAGCCTGGGCCATCCGTTCGTTAACCACAAAGCTGGAATTCCCCATTACATGCCAGATCTCTTCTGCAAAATGAGGGGCAAAAGGTGCAATTGCCCTTGTCCAGATGTTGAAGAATTCCTTAAGCCTTGGTTTTCTAGATCTTTTCAGATACCATGAAATATCCATGCAAGTATCGTAAAGAAGATCCTTCACAATCTGCCTGCATTCCAAATTCTCATATTTAGAGTCAATTTCTGCAAGCCTTCTATTTAATTTTGAAAGCAACCATAAATCTATTCTTTCTGAAGCTTCTTCCTTGGAATAATCAACAAGCTTCATAATCGTCCCGACTCTGCTAGCTATTCCATTGGCTATTTCTCTGCTGAAATCAGTATCAACATCTAAATCTGCTCCACCAGTTATGCTTAGTCTTACAATGTCTGCTCCATATTCCTTAACTGCATTTCTAAGTGGAAGTATATTGCCCATGCTCTTACTCATTTTTTTCCCTTCCATGAGCACAAACCCGTTTGCAACTATCCTTCTGGGCCATTGCTCTTTTGGAAATATGGCAACATGATTGAAAATAAAGAATGTGAGGTGATTCCTAATCAAATCCGCACCGCTATTCCTAGAATCCAGAGGATACCAATAAAGGAAGCTTTCCCTCATTTTTTTAGCCTCAGGACTGCCTTCGCCTTTCCCATGATAAACATAATCAAAGAACTTTTCATCAAGAGTATCAGGAGCAAGTTCCCTTGCCATATGGGCTATAGTGTAATAAGCCATATAGATTGTGGAATCTGAAAGTGATTCAATTATTTGGCTTTTCTCAAAAGGAAACGGAGTACCAAGTCCTTGCGCCCTTGTACATGCCTTTTCCCTTAACCAATCCACAGTGTAAAGATAATCCGCCCGTGTTCTTTCAGGAAGCAGTTCCATCTGAGCTATGCATTCCTTTGCATCTTCTTTCCATTTAGGATTTCCATAATCTATGAACCACTGGTTCTTTACGTTGTTCACTACTACACGCGTTCCACATCTACAATAGGCCGGGCCATTGGCGATTATATGCAAACGCATGCATCCTCCTTTCTCTTCAAGCATTCTTTTTATTAGCTCCCTTGCCTTATCCACATTCATTCCAGTGTATTCAGAATCAGGTATGCACATTTTCCCTTCATTCACTTCTTTTCTGTAAACTTCCTTTGTGGCTTCCTCTGCTTTTGGATCACTCTGATTCTCTATGTTCATGCGCTCCACTACATCCTTTGCAGGAATTTCATATCCTTTAATTTCAATAACCTTGATCAAACCCAGCTCATCCACCTTTCCCAGATCTCTAAGTGCAAGATAATCAAAAGGCGCGTGGGCAGGAACACTCATCACAGCTCCTGTACCTTCTCCAGGGTTAACAAACTCTGCTGGAAGAATAGGAACTTCATTTCCAAGCGTACTTTTTGCATTTTTCCCTAATATTTTTTCCGCAGGTATTTTCTCAACTATTTCCAGCCCAAGCTGAAGCGCAAGATCCTTTGCAGCCTCTTCAGCCAAATAAAGAAACTCATTTTTGTATTTTGCCTTCACATAAACTGCTTTAGGATTTATCCATAGATTAGTCACCCCAAAAATAGTTTCAGGCCTATAGGTTGAAAGAATAATGCTACCATCTTCAAATCCAAACTTTATTGCAGTAACTTCCTCTAGCTCTGGATCAACATCTCCTTTAGTATCGTGCGCACTCATTGCATTGTTATCTGAAGGACACCAAGGAACCGGGTGCTCGCCCATCTTCAAATATCCAAGATCCTTAAGCTTGAAGAACTGCCATTCTATGAATTTGTTAAAATGCTCGTCGAATGTATAAAACTTCCTCCTCCAATCTATACTGTAACCTATCTCCCGCATTCCATGCTCTATCTCGTTTGAGAAATACATTACTAGATCAACAGGTTTTACAAGGGATTCAGCCTTTTCCCTATCTATCCCATATATTCTTTCGAAAATATCCAGAATCTCCTCATCCTTTTCCCTAAGCTTTTTGGCCATGCTCACAATCGGAGTTCCAGTAACATGGAATGCCATTGGGAAAAGCACGTTGTACCCCTTCATTCTCAAATATCTTGCGTAAATATCTGCAATGGTATATGTTCTTCCATGCCCAATATGCTGAGGGGAATTCGGATATGGAAATGCAGGGGCAATGAATTTTTTCTCTCCGCCCTGCTCTGCATCTGCTTGATAAACGTTATTCTCGGCCCACTCTTTTTGCCATTTTAAGTGCACTGTCCTCATGTCAATTTCCATATAAACACCAAAAATCGGTTCCAACTACATTCATATTACTGTACCTATTGTTTTTATTTATTATCTTATTAATAGAAAAGCATGCTCGAAGCAATGCTGCCTCTCCTAGTTCCATTGGCACCAGAACAAATGGTGCAAAACTCCTTAATTTCAATGCTCCCGATAATTGCGATTCTCTTATTCATAGAAGTAATGGTGATTGCTCTATTCTATATGCTTGGCAATGCAATGCAATCTCAGAATGTGCTTGCAATAGCCAAAGACAATATGGGAAGCCTTGCATTCACAGTAGTAATAATAGGGCTTTTCACATTCCTTTTCTCGCTTTTCTCCTCGCTTACTAGCGCATTGGTTTGTGAAGGCACCTGTGATTTTCTAGAAGCAGCGAGATACAGTACGTTGATGCTTAAAAGCAAGCTTATATCCGAATATCTAAAGCTGTATGTATGGGATTTCTTCTTCACTTTTATGGGAAGCATGGGCTTTTCTATTCCGCTTATTGCACTTAGTCCTGCTACTCTCACCGGATTCCTTATCTCTTTTCCATCCATAAGTTTTTCACCTCTTTCAGGACTTCTTCCTTTGGGAAATGCGCACACCATAATTGTTGAAGCAGTGGGAACCGCAATGCTTGCAGTTATTGCCCGCCAAACTATTCTGGAATTTGTAATGAATTATATGCCTGCGTTTTTTGTAGTGGGGGCTGCGCTGCGTGCATGGTCATTTACAAGACGCACTGGATCCAGCCTTCTTGCAATATGCGTTGTTGCATATTTTGTATATCCAAGCGCGATTCTTTTCACAAACTACGCAATATTCCAAGCCTATCATCCTCCAGAGCTTGGATTAATGCCCACTACTGTGAGCTTGCTTACCAATAGCCCAGAGCAACTTAATGACTATGCAAAAAATCTAGAGGAAAAAGAAAATGAACTTTTTGAGCCTGAGACCCCTAAAACTGAATCAAGCTGGTACAATTTTTGGACCTATCTTGGCGAATTGATCTCATTTATATTCGGGAGCTTTCTTGATTGGGCAAAACTTGCTACAAAACTGCTTTCAAAATCTGTGCTGGGATTTGTTTTCGCAGCAACTTTCACTTCTCCCTATTTCTTTTCCAGCTTTTTTGATTTCCTTGTGATTGAGCTCCAGAGCGCAGCACAGCTCCTTTCCCTGGTCTTCATAAGCTTCGTGGTTGAAATAATTATCGTAATAAGTATGTACCGATCCATTGCTACTCTACTGGAAGGAGAGCTTGAAATATTCGGTCTGAATAAGTTGGTGTAAATGGAGTTCCTTTATCCTGAATATGTTGGTTTGCTTGTAATGCTCACTACATTCCTTATTGCGGCTACTTATATGGGGGGAAGGATATTTCGCATACCACAATGGGAAGCATATTTCAACATAGAACTTTACAACCTCGTAGTTGCAGTGATGATACTTTCTGTGGCATTCGTGTTCTTTGAAGGATCGCAGCTTGCATCCCGCTGGATATTGAAAGATGATCCAGTCACAGCATCAAAGACATTCCTTAATGAAGTGATAAATAAAGGAGTACTTCCTATGTATAAGGATTTATTAGTAATTGAAGTCGGAGCTTCTATGGGAAATGCGTTTATGATGCGTGTGGGCCCTTCAGTATGGTCATTTACATATAAAGTGGAACCAGGAGTTGATGCAATACTTTCTCTTTCAAGGCTTATGGGTGCAGGTCTTCTTGCAATTTACGGAAGTCTGAGCATACAGCACATCTCATTAAGTTTTGTAGAATTCTTCATGCCAATTATTCTTTCAATAGGCGTTCTATTGTTCATATTCCCACCTACGCGGGAAGCAGGCGCATTTTTAATGTGTTTTGCATTTGCATTCCAGATTGTGTTTCCAATGACCTATGCGTTGAACCAGCTTGCGCTTATAGATATTATGAAAGCCCAGAATGGAGGCGTTTATAGTCCTGAAATGTTTGGAGCAACTTTTGGAACAAGCACTAAACATACTTTTCTTGCATTCATAACTCCGTTTGCAAGCATATTCAATTTCGAATTCATTATACCTTTCATAACTGCCATGGGAAGATTAGCAGTGATAACACTAGTATTTCCAGCAATTTCCATGACAATATCCATAGCATTTATGAATTCGCTCACAAAATTCCTATTAGGGAGAACATGAAAAAATACGCAGTGTTTGCAGCAATAGTCATACTTTTCGGAATTGCTAGTGCACAGGAGCCCCTAAAAGCTGATAATCTTTTAAGAGATGGTCTTGGAATTGCTGTTCTGCTGCTCACTATTTCCGCATTGATTGTGGCGATCACATATATGATAGGCAATCTTATATCCAACGATAAGGTAAAGGGATGGGCTAAAACTGAAATAGTAGAAATCTTTTATTCGTTCGTGCTTTTCACAATCGTAGTTAGCGTATACACAATAGGAACAGACACTGTGATGAAAACAGTTGTAGATATATTTGACAAGCCTAGTGCAGATCAATTATGCGGTGCCACTGTACCTGCAACACTTTATGGAGAAGAAGCAAAGTTCTTTGAGGCGCTTCCCTGCCATCTTCGTGTTGCAAGAAACTTCATGACTTCTACTTTTTATGATACTGCAGGACTTGTGAAGGCAGTTGGAATAACCCATTCATGGTATACTTGGCTTTCCTCATTCAGCTATGATTTGAATTTTGCAGGAAACACTGTATTTTTTGGAGGTGGTTCGCTTAACTTTGCTCCGCTCACAATGCTTAATGCAAAGAACAATGGGCTTGGATTCATTTTTGAAAACGGGATAAAGATAATGATGCTCACTAGATTCCAAGAAGTATTAATCACTTATATAGGTACAGTACTTTTCCCCATCTTTTTAGTAGGTGGGCTTCTCCTGCGGTCATTGGCGCTTACGCGCAAACTAGGAGGACTTATGCTTGCCCTTGCATTTTCTTTATATTTCATTTATCCTATTTTTTACATATTTGGGGATGCGGTTTACAACAGTGCAGCACTCTCAAAGTATGGGAATACCGACCGAACAGGAAGCACAACTCCTGTAATCGCAAAGACAATACTTGATTTTAACTCCATGCCAGAAGCTTTTGAAGGTATGCGAGCTGCAGATTCCAGTGTTAAAACAGATCCTTCTGCAGTGAATGACGATGCGCTTGCGCAGTTAGGTTTCATAACCGATACCCGGACTCTAGACACTATACAAACCAATGCAGAAGCAGAAGGAGATCCTGATTCTGTTTTAGGCGCATCTGTGAATCCATTCATGGGCAAAATGCTCAGCAGCATTTATAGGCAAGGAGGCAAATGGGATTCATGGAATCCAGTTGGTTTTAACTCAGTGCTTTTAGGCATAGATGCACTATCCAAAGCATTGTTCTTTTCCGGATTCTTTGGTTTGGTTTCAATATTCGCAACAATAGCTGCAGTAAAATCACTATCGCCCATGCTTGGCGGAGATGTTGAAATAGCAGGGCTTACCCATCTAATATGAGTGATTCCATGAAAAAATTATTATCCCTCATGATTTTCCTGATGCTTTTTGGAATCATTTTTGCACCTCCTCCTGCTCCAGTGGTTAGTGAGGAAGAAGTGAATATTCCTACCAAGGATCCGAGCGATATTGAAGACCCTACTGCAGCATTAAAAGACCAAATAAAAGAACCTGGTTTCATGGATATAGATATCTCGACCCCTGATATGCAAAAAGAACTCCTGAACAATACATTCATCTCAATCCTCATAGTGATATTCATAATTGTGATCCTTTACATGGCCGGAAACTTCCTGCAGATTCCAAACCTAATTGCCATGGCCAAGGACGAATCATACCAGGTAATACTTACTGTAATCCTAGCAGTGTTTTTCCTAAGCTATGTGTATGGGACAGATGTGCCTTTAATTAAGCAGGCAATAGGAATCGATGTTTTTGATTCTGCAACATTCTACAGCTACAACGTTCTTTACAAGATTACTGAATTATTTTCGGTTTTCGTAACCTTCAATGTTTATTTGAATATATTCCATTCCCTATTCCTTCCTTTAGGTCCGATTAGGCAGGCGCTAACAATTCAGCTTGGTCCTGCACTCAAACCATTAATAGATTTGGTTTCCTTCAACCTCCAATATCTTATCCTTGCATATGGCGAATGGACAATATTCATATTTATTTTCGGCTTCATAAAAAAATGGTTCATCCCATTCTTCCTTCCTCTAGGTTTGCTTATGCGCACTTTTACACATACGCGTGGCGGAGGAAATGCATTGATAGGGCTTGCAATAGCATTATCCACAATCTATCCATTAATGTTCCATATTTCTGGAATAATTTTTGATAAGGAATTTCCAGATCTGGGTACTTTTGATTATGTGAAGCAAGGAATGGTTAGTCTAGTGAGTGTTTTGAGTGCAACAGGTGTACTGGGTCTTTTTGCTGCCCTTTCGGTAATATTTGTATCTGCATTTTGGGTGGCAGGAATACTTTTGATAGCAAGGCTTGCAATAGATACAAGCATCGATGCGATAACCATAGTGGTGGTCTTCAGCCTTTTGCTCCCATTCATAAATATTTTTATGACTCTTACGTTTGCAAGGGAAATCTCAAAGCTTTTAGGAACAGAAATAAATCTGGGTGCATTTGTAAAGCTAATATGATGTGGTAATGTGGTATTTATTCCAAAATATATCCCGATGATGGATGAGATATGTACGGCATCCCCAGACGTAACCAAGATTTTCTTTCTTCCAGACTGGGCAGTCTTGAGTCTTATGGCCATAATATTTTCAGTGTTTGCAATGGCCTTTTTCTATATGCTTGCAATGATCTTTCAAAATCAGCAGGCAATAGCAGCCCTTAAGCTTGAGTTCTATGAAATTTTAGTAACCGCAGTGATATTTGTTGCAATTGCAATGCTTTTGAGCTCTACATGCACAATAAAAACAGGAGATTTTTTCCCAAAAGCAGGAAAAACAAACTTGGGTGGAAGTATTGAGAGTTGGGCAGATAAATCGATATACGATTCATCCACGAATTTCCTTATAGATTTTGCAGACAAGACGCTTGTAACAATGGAGGGCCAATATAAAGTATATGTGCTTCTTGATGCCGTAACTTCTATGGAAATAGCATCTGTTCCTATGGGAGTAGGGGCCAATGCAAGGCCTACTGCAGGTTTAGGTGCAGCAATAAAACCTGTTATGAATAATGCATTGAGTGCAGAAACAATAGCAGTGGTAACCATGCAGGGACTTGCATATACTATAGATTATCTTTCCTTTGGGTTCCTGAAATATTTCCTTCCAATAGGGCTTTTCCTGCGTTCCTTTATAATTACCCGAAGGATAGGCGGAACTTTGATTGCACTAACCGTGATTTTCCTATTCATTGTTCCACTTCTAATAATACCCACATATACTGTGGTGAACCAACAGTTCCAAAGCAAAATTGATTATTTCAAGGATTTCAGAACCGCAGTGCTTCCAGATAGCATGGATATTGTAACTGCAGGGCTAAGAACCCTTGTGCTTTCTGCACTAAAACTTTTCTGGGCACCGGATTTACTAATGCTTTACACGCTTTCAGTGATTCCGGCGATCGCATATATATTTTTAGGAGGAGTATTCTTCCCAATATTCCTTACAATAGTGCTTACTTCCACTGCACGCTACATTTCAAAAGCATTGGGTGAGGAAATAGATATAACCAATCTTACCAGGATGATATGATGGAATATTTGCCATATGCATTTCTTGCAGTGATGTTTGCTTTCCTTATATCAGCGCTATTGATAATGTTTTCAAGGCTTTTTGATTTCAAGTTGCTTGAGCAGTCTGCGAAATCTGAAATGGTTTTTGCTGTTAGCTCATTGATTCTCGTGCTGCTCCTAGCAGGAATAGTTAATGATGGACAAACAGTTATGAAGAATATCGTCTCGGATATGTATGTGTATAGTTACAAGGATGTAGCCTATCCTTCCTATACGACTGTGGATGCATTAGGTCGGGAATCAATAGTGCAGCTCACCCCTGATAAAATACGCGATCCAAGCATAAGCCTGGTGGAAGTCGCAATACTTTATATGAAATCAGTATTAAGGTGTGCCGAAGGCGTTGCACAGGTTTTATATGTAGTCTCAGCTCCAGCATACATAATGTCCTCGCTTTCCCAGGATGTTTGGATGGCATTTCCAATAAGTGGCTGGGCAATGGGCGGAGTGGCGCAAACTTTTGAAAATATTCTAAACCAGATATACTTCCTTGAAGTAGTATTCAGAGTGGAAATATACATATTAAAATTTCTAGATGTTACCGCAATTCCAATCTTTCTTCCAGCAGGAATAATACTCCGCGCTTTTCCTCCAACAAGAGGAGCAGGCGCATACATACTCGCGCTTACAATTGGGCTTTATTTTGTTTTTCCTTTCGCATACATAACCGCAGTACTTTCTTCTCCTTATCCTCAAATATGCGGAACCTCGCATATGCCTCCAATGCCAGATCAGTACGGGATTACTGAAGTCGGATTTTTCACTGGGCTGAAGATGTGGTATCGTGCTTTTGAAGATATAATAAGCGGTCTTTGGAGTGATTCAGGAGGGACAATAAATGCAATGCTCACAAACCTTTGTTTTGTTCCTTTCCTTGCGCTTGCTATAACCCTCACATTCGTGCAAGGTGCGACTGGACTTTTTGGAGCCAATATCTCGGAAATAGGACGCGGGCTTGTGAAACTAATCTGAAACCCAAACCGAAACGCAAATTAATAACCTTAG
>JAHJBR010000172.1 GCA_018813445.1 Microcaldota archaeon
GTTGCTACGAAAAACACTCTCTGCTTCAGAAAACAAATATATGCTTACGCAGAGATGGCGGAACCTGGTAACGCGTATGCCTGGAAAAAATTCCAGTCAGCATATGCCTTCACGGGCTTAGGAGTTCAAAAGCTTTTGGCTGGCACTAAAAATTTGCCGGCAAGCTGACAATCTCCTTCTCTGCGAACAAAGGGAGTCAGAGGAGGGTATTTGTCCACAAGACGAATATGACCTTCTCTGCGAACAAAGTGAGAAGAGGATATTTGCTGATTCGTCAGCAAATTTCTTCTCTGCGAATGAAAAGAGCTGAGAGAGTTTGTTTTCTGATACAAAAGATGATCTCTGCGAATCCATTTTACATTAAAACTAGATTTTAATCAGCAAATTTTCATTTCCATATTCACCAAGCAATTTATCTACTATAAATAAACGCCTGTGCGTTTCACCAGAAATATTGCTGAGTCTTTCAAGGTTTTCCTCACCAATATCTCCAGAGATTATTTTCTTCCATATTTCTCTTGCCTTTTGATTATCTTTACTTAATTTCTCAGTTAGTTTCTCTCTTTCTTCTAACAACCTTTTCCTTAGTTTTTCCAATTCAATTTTTCCTTTGGCATAATCTAGCTCTAGAGCGTCTTTCAAGGCTTTTTGTTTTGATTGAATTGGAATATTTGATTTTTCAATGACTAATAGATATGCCTCTAAATTGTCTTTCTTTTCTTTTTCTGAAAGAGGTTTTAGAACTCGGACACAACGGCAACCAACATGCTCTAATTTTGGTTTTTTGATAGTCTGTTTAAGGATCACGTCCACAGTTTCCATATCGTCAGTAAAAGCAATAATGAATCCCCTTAAAATGCCGGGTCCGATTCCAGCCATTTCTCTAATTGTTTTTTTTACTAATGAATCTCCAATTTTCTTTTTTGAAGCTAATGATTTAGATAAAAGTACTAAGCCATAAAATGAACCGTCTTCCACATTTTTGTCCATTAGCATCTTTTTGCCTGCTTTGGAAAAAAATGCGGTAAGAACCGCTTTCCCCCCAAATCGGGTTGTAGCATGGGCTAATCTATTCAAAATCATTTTTTTGTTTGCGTTTATATTTGTATTCGTTTGCAATTCCTTTCGAAGTTCATCATTTTGTCCCATTTACACTCACATTTATTCAAAATCAAGATGTTTAAATGCCTTTAGTTTTGCGCATAAATACAAAATTAGATAACCTTAATCCATTAAAAACGTTTTCATAGAATACAAGAGCATGGGCATAAGGAAAGTGGTACTCTACACGATAAGAGGTTATAGGAGGAACCTATGGATAATCACGCTCCTCTCAATTATGTTTGTAGCTTCGATGTTTGCTCTTTTCCTTTCTCCTGCAGCCACTTATGTGAGCCTTGGGGGAAGTTATATCCGCACTACTAGTATTCCTCAAATGTCAACTTTTGACATAATAGTTGTTGTAGCAGCATATCTCATTTCCCTATTCATATTTGCTGATGCACTAACCAATATAAATTTAATAATAAAAGCGAACAGAACAGTAAGCAAAATCCCATCTGAAATTCTTTCTGGAGTGTTCAAATATGCATTGAAAATATTTTTCGTATATACAATTGCCGCCTTGCTAGTATTCGCAATAAACATCGCAACTTATGATAGTCAATTGCACTCGTTTATTTATCCAATACTTTCTCTAGTAATTTTCACGGCTTTATTCTTTGTTACTCCTGCGATAGTTATAGACGAAATGGATACTTTTCAAGCAATCGCAGTCTCAATAAAAATGATAATTCAAAAATGGAAACTTGTTGTTGCATGGGCAATTCTTGGTTTATTATCACTTTCATTAGTGGAAATAGTGTTATTCTTTATTTTACCCTATGATATAGCAAAATATGTGATAATGGCGTTTAATGGACTGGTAATTATTCCTTTATTCACAATATTCCAGACCCAGGCTTATATGGAAAAGTATCCATTATCTCCATAGTGCGTGAATTATATGGAAGAGGAAGGATTTTTTACAGGTGCAAAAGTTCTGGATCTTAGCGATGGGATAATAGCTTTTTCCATGACTTTGCTCATAGCCACAATTGCAATACCTGACCCAGCTCAAACGCCTATTGAAGGCCTTTCTTCTGCTTTATGGGAGCTCAAGCCTAAATTCTTAGTTTGCATATTCAGTTTCATCATTATTGCATTGTATTGGTCCAACCATCACAGGATATTCCAGGAAATAAAGAAGTTCGATACAACCACAGTTTGGTTGAATATGCTCTTTCTTCTTTCAATAGTTATTATGCCATTTACTGCCGCGCTATTCGGAGAATATGAGGATCAGCAGCTCACCATGATGCTATTCGCA
>JAHJBR010000173.1 GCA_018813445.1 Microcaldota archaeon
CCATAGATGAAACCATGCATCAAACTGTTTTAAATCTTTTCTAGGGGGGTTGGGCACGCAAGTTAGCGTGCTTCGTAAGCCATGCCTTTATGGAAAATCGATTTTTCTTATTTTGCGCAATTGCTATTAGCATAGCGATAACTTCTTCTTCTTTGATTATGAGTCGATAGCCATTAGCTAAAAGAAAAATCTTAGTGGCCTCATAACCGGTTCTTTTGTTGCCATCTATAAATGGATGTCCAAGGATTATTCGCTCGAGCATAATCGTTGCTTTCCAAAACAGAGCTTCACTGTCGTTTCCTTTATAGTCCATCACTCTTTCCAAAGTTGCTTCTAGGTTTCCTATGTTCATTTGTCCTTTTTCCTTGCTGAATTCTTCTATAATTCTATCGTGGATTGAAATTATTTGGAGTGATGAAAGATATTTCAACATATTTGCTGAACACGAAAGAGATTAATAAAACGAATAGGTCTGGGAATTTTGCGGAAAAGTAGGTTTTTATAGTAAGATAGGTAAAATTAGATTATGAAATCACCATTATTTGGATTTAAGAAAGGCGAGCATCTGATTATTCGTGATTCTGAGATAAGAAGGAAAAGGATTTTTGCTTCTAAACGTCCGATCAGGCATCTTATTTTTGATTTGGATGATAATCTATTTCCTTCAACCCAATTTTCTAATATGGCAAGAAGGAATGCGCTCAATGCAATGATTGAATTTGGATTGGATGCAAAGTATGAGGAATTGGAAAAAATGCTTTTAGATATTATAGGGAAAAGGGGATCTAATTATACTAATCATTTTGATCTTTTACTGAAGAGATTAAAGGTGCCTGTGCATTATCATGCCGCATTCATTGCTGCGGCTGTAAGGGCTTATCATAATACAAAGAGCACTCTTACCCCTTATCCGGATGTGCATAGAAACCTTATTTCTTTGAGGGAGAATTTTCTTTTGTATGTGGCTAGCGATGGACTGGCTGTGAAACAATGGGATAAATTAATCAGAATGGGAATTCCGTTTTTATTTGATGATGTTTTTGTGAGCGAGACTCTAAGAAGGAAAAAAGAACAACCTGCATTCTATACTGGAATTGTGCAAACAATTGGTGCAAAGCCTGAAGAATGTGTAATGGTTGGGGATAGAGAGGATAGAGATGTGGTTTCTGCGAAAAAGGCAGGGCTTTTTGCAGTCAGGATGAGAAGGCCTGATTCCAAGTATTGTGAAGGAAAGACTGTTGCAGATGAAGATATAAAAAGTTTGGATGAGCTTGAAGCAGCTATTATGAGAATTGTGAACCACCACGGGCTGAAGCCCGTGGCTTCCTTGTTAGATATATAGGGATTCAGGCGGAAGCCACAGCTTATTAGCGTAGGGTCCGCTCCTCCAAACGGCTAAAGCCGTTCATAATGCGTTTCAATGATGGCTTCCGCGGACCCGTGGCGGTTCAGTGAAAAGGTTAAATAAATAATGTAATAATAAAGGATTGTGATATCATGAGTAAAAGTATAATGTTTGCTGTTTTGTTGCTTGGTGCGTTATTGCTTGCAGGATGCACTGAGACGAGTTGTGATAATGATTCAAAGTGTAAAGGATGGCAGACTTGTGATCTTACAAATAATAGATGTGTGTTAAAATCAGGTTATTGTAATACTGAAAGCGAATGCAATGATACTATGAAGACCTGTGATTTGAAAAATCATCTTTGTACTTTTAAGAGTGGGTTGTGCAGACTTACAATGGATTGTCCAACTTGGCAGCTTTGCGATAATATGGCTTGCGTGGCCAGGGCAGGCTATTGTGATAATGATACTGTGTGCAAGCCGAATTTAGAATGGTGTAATCCGAATACACACATGTGTTCTCCAAGGCCAGGGCTTTGCTATGATGATTATGATTGTGAGTGGTGGCAGAGCTGTGAAGTTGGATTGAATAAGTGCATTGCAAGAGAAGACAGATGTGGAGCTGATTATGATTGTGAAACATGGCAGTATTGTAATAGCACTACAAATATGTGCAAGGCAAAAACAGGATTCTGTGTAAATGATATGGATTGTTCAAGCTGGCTTAGGTGCGATGAAAATAACAATAAGTGTGTGGCAAGGGCAGGCTATTGTGAAACAGATAGAGAATGTGCTTCCTGGGAGCTTTGTGATATGAATAAGACGCATAAATGTCAACCGCAAAGAGATCATTGTAATGGGCACGGGGATTGTGAGTTCTGGAGAACTTGTAATACAGTAACGCATATGTGTATTACAAAAGTTGGGAATTGTGCAAAGGATAGTGATTGTGCAACAGGAGAAGTTTGCGACGATACTAAACACACTTGCGATTAGTCTTCGTGGGATTGCCACATTCTTCTTTTTTTATTCATTAATTCTTTAGCTACTGAAAGGAGTTGAGTGCTTACCTGCAGTGCTTCGGATGGACTTAGTTTTATTGCGGTTGCGCTTACAGTGTTTACTACCCTTACAGTTATTAGTCCATCTCTTGGGAAACCATTACTTTGAGTGGGTTCATCGCTTTCTATCCTGAATATTGTGCGGTGCTGTTCGCCTTTTTCATCCTTCCACCAATGTATTATCTCATCTTCTATCATGGGAATCCTCTCTTATCTGGGTAGATATGCAGCAGATTCAACCATTTAAACATAAAAACAAGGGATGCTTTCCAGTGGGTTCTCTTATGTACTATAGTACAAACTTAAAAACAAAAGTTTAAAAGGCCCAGAATACATAACGAAGTTATGAGAAAATCAGCCTCAGCTATGCTGCTCGCAAAAAATGGGCAGTTGAACCAAAAAAATCCATTTGCTGGAACACAACCTCTATTCGATAGGTTTCCGGCTATTCAACATCATCTTACTATATTAACTGCCGGAAGTGCACACGAAGCGATAGGTGTAAGCTGCATGGTCAAAGCAGTTGTACGAAAAGATGACGATGTACATACTCAGCTAGGAAGACTTATCAGTGATGCTAGATACTTGTTCGATCTTAAGGAAGCACTGATATCTGCAAAAACAGAAGGAGCATTAGACGAATTAAAACACAGTATTGAAAGCATGGTTGGTGCGATAGCAACGCTTATTAAAAAAATAAAAGGCAAAATAAAGGGTGTCGAAGAAGAAAAAGCAATCAACATGCGAGCAGAATACGGAGTGGTATTATGTAACGCAGTAAAGGGAATGTGTACTAGAAAAGTCAGTCCTGAAATGTGTCCTATATCCAACAAAGACATAATGAAGATAATAAGCGACAATGTATCTGTTTCAGGAATCAACGTAGACTATTCGGTAGAAACCTGGGATGGAATCCATGCAAATCCATTTTTCTTTTCCCTAATTGTAAGTAATATGCTCTCAAATGCCAAACGTGCACTTGAAGGAAAGCCCCCAGAACTGAAAATTTCTATTGATAAAACAGATTCTATGCATATAACAACATTTGAAGATAGGGGCAGTGGAATGACTGAAAATCAAAAAGAGCTTCTCAATTCAGGAAAAGGAACTAGTACTAGGCAGGGTAAAGGACACGGGGAAGGATTCAAATACTGCCAACAACTTGCCCAATCAATGGGTGGGAACCTTCTTGTGGAAAAAACCGAAATAGGAAAAGGAACTACGATTGTGCTTACTCTTCCTTTAATTGAGATGGAGCTTCCAAGAACAGTGGAACTTCCTCTTGTAGCCAATCTTAATTAGAAAAACACCAGGAAAACGAATAATGCCATCATACCTCCCCAAACAGGCATGCTCCAATCCATTATCTTTCCCCCATCTAAAGGATGAATTGGAAGCATGTTAAACATTCCAAGCCAAAAGTTCACAAACGATCCAAAGCCCCAAAGAGATAAACCAGCTATATTAAACGGAAATATGGCTCCTATGAATAGGAACATACAACCAATAATCAAATTGCTCAACGGCCCTGCAAGAGAAATCAAACCATTCTGCCTTTTAGTTATGCGCTGAGCCTGTATATAAACTGCTCCGGGTGCAACAAAAACAAATCCAAGAAAAGAAGTGGCAAGAGCTATAACAAGACCAAGGGGCCACATAAAGAATTCTGCATATGCTCCAAACTTCTGGGCAACAAACTTGTGCGAAAGCTCATGGATCACAAATCCGATTCCAACGGTTATTGCAAAAAAAGAAATCCTAAGAATCAGAATTGGAATTGAAGAAAAAATTGATGAGCCTGAAGTAGCAATAGTAAGTGCCAATGAAATAGCAACAACTGAGATAACTATGTCCCTTGCTTCCCTTAAAGATATCATTCAACCAACTTTTCCTCATAAACTATGCGCACTTTAGAAGGGGAAAAAAGCCCTTCATAGCTTTCCACCACACCCACTGCTTCTTTTCCATCATCCAACCGCACTCTAATCTCTTTATGCATCTGCGCATCCTGAAGTGCAAACCCAGATTTCCAAAATCCTAAAAGAGAACGTCCTCCTTTTATTAAAAAAACTCTATCTCCTCTTCTCACTCCCCTCAAATGAGGATATGCAATCGCAATAACTATAGAAATTCCAAGTACAAGCGCAAGTCCTTTTGCAAGAAACAAAAGATCATCACCTATGAATGCAAATGACAGTAGTGCCAATGCAACTCCAACAGCAGTGCATTTCAGGAAAATCGAAAGATTCATGTTCATCATCATTCCTACTCATCATTTCTATATATAGCTAACCGTACATATTCTGCACTGCACCTTTGAATTTTTTCACACTGTCCACATCATCTTTTCTTATGCTTGGGATTATTGACTTTAGTGCACGCTCGAACTGTTCCTGATTCACTTTTTCTGTTTCTTCCCTTATTGCTATCATTCCGGCTTCCCTTACAAGATTTTCTAGATCTGCACCAGTAAATCCTTCTGTAAGATCTGCAATCTCCTTCAAATCCACTCGCTCTAAAGGCATCTTCTTTGTATGTATCTTCAATATATCTAATCTTGCATTCTTATCCGGAGGCAGCACCTCTATGATCTTATCGAATCTTCCTGCACGAAGAAGCGCAGGATCAATTATATCAGGTCTGTTTGTTGCAGCAATAACAACTACATTTTTCAATGATAGCAATCCGTCCATCTCTGTAAGAAGAGTATCAACAACTCTTTCAGTAACCATGCTGGTTTCCATTGTTCCTCCTCTCTTAGGCGCAATCGCATCCACTTCATCTATGAATATTATTGCCGGTGCAGCTTGCCTTGCTTTTCTGAAAAGCTCCCTGAGCTGCTTTTCGCTTTCACCAACCCACTTATTCAAAACAGCTGGACCTTTTATTGCAATGAAATTCGCTTCTGTCTCTGAAGCAACCGCTTTTGCAAGTAGAGTTTTTCCTGTTCCTGGAGGACCATAAAG
>JAHJBR010000174.1 GCA_018813445.1 Microcaldota archaeon
CAACCTGGTTTTTCAACAAAAAACCTTCTTTAGTGGGCACATGCATAGGAGCAGTTGTTGGTCTTGTTGCCATAACTCCTGCCTCCGGATTCGTGGACAATTCCTCTGCGATAGCAATAGGAGTTATTGCAGGAATAGCTTCCTATATGGTTGTTTCTTGGAGAGTAAAAAGCCATATAGATGATACATTAGATGTTTTTGCCTGCCATGGGGTAGGGGGGATAATTGGGGCTATTCTTACAGGAGTGTTTGCTAGCACCATTGTAAATCCATTAGGGGCGGACGGTCTTCTAATGGGTAATGCAGGACTTGTGTTGAAACAGCTTGTGGCAGTTATTGCTGTTGGTGCATATGCGTTCATTGCAACCGTGATAATTTTGAAGTTACTGAACTTAGTAATGGAGATACGGGAAAAAGAAGAACACGAGGAGATAGGGTTAGATCTTGCTCAGCTCGGAGAAAAAGCTTTTCCATAATTATTTTTTCACAAGGAATTTTCCAATTATTACTATGAGTAAGGCGTTGATGAGTGCCTTGATTGAGATTATTCCCACAGATGTTTCAGATAATACAATTATTGCCATTGCAGCCGCAGCACCCCCATTTTTTTCCATTGCATAGATAACTGCGTCTGGTTTTTTACCAGAAGCTCTGTAAGCAATATAACTAACCACGCAGGTAATCGCACACATTAAAAAAGTCCAGGCTGCCACTTCTGAAATGTTCGCAACTATCCAGCTACTGCTTATGGAAATTACAGAATAGAATGAAAGTGCAAGAAAAACCCCTGAAATTTCAAGCATCAATCCTTTTTTCTTTTTATCAATTTTTACGAATCTGCTTACAATAAGCGGAATTACGAATATTATGATTAGTTGCACTGCTATGATTGTTGCATCTATACTGCTTCCAAGAAGCAGGAGAGCAGCAATCGGCATAAATACGATGCTTGCAATATAGCTTAGTATTTGGAATGCCACCACTCCTTTCGGATCCCCACCCCATTGCGCGCTTATCGCAGAAGTTCCTGCAGATGGGGGTGCTATCGCATACATTATCAAACCCTCCTTTATTCCAGAAGGTGCAAAAAGGGAAAGAAGAATAAGGCTCCCTGAATTGAAGCCGTAGTTGTATATCAACCCATTTTTTACTCCATCCAAAGCTAGCCTTTGCTCATCATTAGATGCAATAAGTGAAAAAAAGATTGAGATGGCCAGCGTAGGAGCAAGATACTCTTTTAGTAGTACTCCTGGCCACGGGAGGAAAAAACCCAGTATTGCAGCTATGAGTAGTAATTTTCTAAAAAGACTCATGATTTTCTTAACTCTTATCTAATTATAATCCTTTTCTTCGTTTTTAATACAGATAACATGAGTGTAGAATCAGAACTTCCGCTTTTAATTTTCATAATGTTTGCAGGTCAAACACTAGGCTGCATACTAGGCTTAATAAAAAAGCCATCCCAGCGAATGCTTTATGCTTCGCTTGCCTTTTCAGGTGCAGTAATGCTTGGAATTTCCTTTTTCCAACTAATTCCGGAAAGCCTTAACGAAGCTCCTTTTCTACACGTTGCTGCTGCATTCGTTGCTGGAATTGTTATGATGGCAATCCTAGACCGCATACTTCCACACGTGAATCCTGAGCTTCTTAAAAAAGAAACCCCTTCTGTAAAAAAGAGCATAATAATGCTTCTTGTGGGAATTTCTTTACATAATATCCCCGAAGGGCTCGCAGTTGGCGCTGGTTTTGTTCTTCTTCCTTCTTTGGGATTATCTGTTGCATTGGGGATAGCAATCCATGATATTGTGGAAAATATTGCAACTGTTGTTCCTCTTTATAATTACAATAAAAATCGTCTCAAATCATTTGTGATTGCAATGTCCACTATTTTATTTGAATTAGTTGGTTTTGCAATAGGCTATCTATTTCTTCAAGGAGTTGATAGGGAAGTTGTAGGCCTACTTCTTGCAATTGCAGCAGGTTTTATGACCTATCTTTCATTGGATGAACTTATTCCTGCTGCGCGTTTGGACATTTACAAGAAAGAAGGCATGATATCAATAGCGCTTGGATTGATATGCATGCTTGTTCTTGCTTTTATTCTTCCACATTAGCTTCTATTTATCTTCTGTGCCTTGTTGAAATGCTGCGCAATTCTGTTCTATTTCCTGAAACTGAAAGGCAATCTCCTTTGCAGTGTTAGCCATCTTTGCCATTTCCTGCTTCATTTGCGCATTGTTGTTTGAATTCATAGCCTGTTCTAATTCATCAAGTTCGGTTTCAAGTTCATCAACATTTCCTTCAATGGCATCTATTGTGCTTATCTGCTCAGGGCACATGACTTTTAGTAATGGGATCGCATCCTCCACCTGCTCAAGCATTTCATCTGCATTATCAAATGCGTTTTCAGCATTTTCGTGCACTGCTTGCCCCATTACTTCTTTATATTGCGCTTTATTTTGCCTTAGGAAATCCGTAAGAGTTCTGGTCGCTTGAGTTATTTCTTGGATACTTTGTGCACTTTCCACATCAAGCGTGTATTGTTCTATTGCAGCTATCATATCATCCAGTAGATCTACAATTCCATTTTCAGTAGGATCACTTATTGCCTGGTTGCTTTTCACATTCTCTTGAATCATCTCAATCTTTTCTATAAGTCTGTCTGCTTTATCAAGCATTTTTTCCTTGAACGTTTCAAGGGTTTGTCCAGAACCAGAAGTTGTATTGCCTGTTGAATTTCCTAATCCCCCTGGAAGCGCAAAGTTCACAGCCAACATCATTGTAATAATTACCCCGATTATCTTACTATTCATCCATATCACCTGCAAAATCTTGTTCTTCATCAAGCCCTGATGCTGCATTGCTTGTATTTTCAAGGCTCTCTGCAAGCCCGCTTATTCCAGAAATATTTACACTTCCAACTAATGGATCATTGAGGTTAGTGGCATTAATTAGGTCTGGTTGTACATCTGATAAAGAATCATTTACTATTGGTGCACTACTTCCATTCACGCCTCCAACATATTGCCCCTGAGTAGCATTTGGTCCTAAACCAATGCTTGCTGTTCCTTGTTCATTTTGGTTTGTGCAACCAACCAAAAGTGCAAAAACCATCATCATACTGAATCCAACAAGTAATTTTCTCAATTCAATCACCTGAAATCCTTTTTCCATTAACAATTAAATTCCTTTATGTATTCTAAAATTTTTTCAATGCTTTTTGATTTACTAATTCTATTCCTAAACATTGCACTTCCTTCAAATCCGCGAAAAAGCTCCAAAGCCTTTAGTCTAATATCTTGTGGCTCAAGGGCTTCATATCGTTTGCAGATTTCCAAATATTCATTAAAAATTTTCTTTTTCACATCAACTTCAGTGCATTTCTTTCCTTCAAATACCAATGGATTAGATAATGAAGCTCTTCCAATCATAAACGAATCACAAAATCCTTTTTTCACTAATTCTTTCCCTTGCTTTACACTATTGATATCCCCATTACCCACAACCGGAATATCGCTTAATTCCTTAAGTTC
>JAHJBR010000175.1 GCA_018813445.1 Microcaldota archaeon
AAAGGAAAAAATAATATGGAAAATTCTTAGGTATTGTCAAGAGTGCAAGATTAGTAACATATACTGTAGAACGTTCTAGATTCCTTGAGCCAAATTGCATTATTGGGTGACTGACGCTTTTGTTTATAAGCTTCTTTTTAACTAGGGATTCCGCACGTTGAACAAGTTCCATATCTTCCCCACCTAAATAGGCTGGAACATAGTGTACACCAATTATTCGAATAATTCTCGCAGAGAGTAACCCATATATGTTGATCGAGTAGTCAACACCTACTGATTTATCATCGACAATTTGCCTGACTTTAGGTAAAATAAGTTCATTACCTGAAAGAAACTCGGAATAAATATTCTCAACAAGATCATTTTCAAAAGGTAATGCGTCCACATCAGCAAAAATTACCGCGTCGCAATTGTGATTCAGGGCATAAGTGGTCCCCAATGCGAATGCACCTGCACTTCCAGTGTCATTTTTCCTTTTTAAAATCGCAATTTGTAAACTGAAGCGTTTCACAGTATCCAAAACTTCTTTTGACTCGCATATGTTCGAGGCAACCACAACAACAAAAAAATCTTTTTTTGTCTGTTTTTCCAAGACCTCCAGGTGTGCCTTTAATGCAACCAACTCATTATAAAACGGGATGACGATCCAAAGGCTTGGAATCTCGACTTTAGAGTGAACAGTCTTTATTTCATCGTACTGTAGATATTCTTCCATATTTACATCCATCACAGTTAACAAACTATTTACTAAGCTTTAAATGTTAAATTTTTCACATTGTTTAAATCCAGGCCATTTAAGATCCTTTTGTGAAATAACTGGGTTGGCTATTGGCCAGAATATATTCAATACTGGATCATTGTAAATTATTCCGCGCTCATCCTGCTTTGAATAAGGTGCATCGGTTTTGTACAGCATCTTAGTATTATCCTCTAAAGATTGAAACGCATGAGCAAAGCCATGTGGTATGTAAAGAACCTCCATTTTTTCACTCGAAAGCGTAAGTCCGATCCATTTTCCAAATGTTGGTGAATGCATACGGAGATCAACAATAACATCGAATATTGAGCCTGATGGACACCACACCAAACGTGCTTGTGAAGCAGTAGATTTTTGATAGTGGAAACCGCGGATTACTCCTTTTTTAGAAATCGACATAAACTCTTCTGAAAAGCAATTAGATGCACCTATTTTTTTAAGAATGTCTTTGGTGAAAAATTTGTAAAATACTCCTCTTTCATCTTCCGCTGAAAAAGGTCTTATTAATGTAGCTCCTTCTAAAGAAAGTTTCTTTGTTAAAAGATCATGACTCATCATTTTACATGCCTCGCATAAAGTGTAGGTAAAAATTATTATAAATCATAGTTTCACCCTAGTAATATTATCCAAAAACCATCTGTACGTCTTTTCTATTCCCTCGCGCAATTGCACTTTAGGCTGAAATCCTAGTTCATCCTTCATTCTTTTTATATCAAATATCTTCACTGCATGACCATCTGGTTTTGTGCTGTCCCATACGACCTCTCCTTCAAAGCCCACTACCTCCTTCACTGTTTCAACTAATTCTTTTATCGTGGTTCCTGTTCCGTTGGATATATTTACAGGTGAATCAGAATGATATTTTTCAAGCATTAGAAACAGTGCATCAACAACATCATCAACATATATGAAATCCCTTACAGGTTTTCCAGAACCCCATGCTGTAACTTGTTTGTCCCCATTAATTTTTGCGAAATGGAATTTCCTTATAAGACCTGGAATAACGTGAGAACCTGATTCTGAAAAATTGTCCCAAGGACCATACGCATTCCCGGGCACAGCCGCAACCCAATCCATTTTATACTGCTTCCTGTATGCAAGCACTTGGAGATAGTTAGTTGCCTTTGCAAGCGAATAAAACATCGCATTTTCATCTGGAAGATAATGGAATAATGAATCTTCATTTATTGGATTTGGTGCATTTTTTCCATATGAGCAGCCGCAGAAAGTATAAATCAATCTTTTTACATTGGCTTTTCTTGCTTCTTCTAAAAAATAGGTGTTCATTGCCAAATTTTTATAAATAAAATCAGCA
>JAHJBR010000176.1 GCA_018813445.1 Microcaldota archaeon
GCTGGATAGGGATTTGGCAGTTCTTTATGGAGTTGAAACAAAAAATCTCAATAAAGCAGTTAAACGAAATATAGAACGTTTCCCCGAAGATTTTGCATTCCAATTAACAAAAGAAGAATGGAATTCTTTAGGGTTCCAATTTGGAACCTTAGACACAGGCAAGGGCTCCAAACGCGGAAAGTATACAAAATATCTGCCTTATGCCTTTACTGAACAAGGCGTCGCAATGCTCTCTAGTGTTCTACGTAGCCCACAGGCAGTTAAAGTAAATATCGAAATAATGCGCGCTTTTATTAAACTACGCCAAACATTAGCTTCGCATAAAGAACTCGCAAAGGATTTACAAGAAATAAAAGAATTCGTGTTAAAAAATTCCAGTAAAAACAATCGTGAATTTCAACGCATATGGCGGGCTATCGAAAAACTAACCGAAAAACCAAATCAACGAAAAATCGGTTTTGATTTGAACTAGTACATTTCTTTACGGTAACATTCTTCGCAATAAACTTTCTCAGGCCTTTCTGGTGAGTAAGAAGTCATAACTTCGACTGAACAGTTATCACAGTTCCTCTTCCAGAGATTGAAAGGATTTTTCAGACTCATTCTATCATGATGACGTCTATCTGGATGTTTTCTCGGTAACGGGAGGTTGTGACCGCGATAAAATTTAAGCTCTTGAGATACTATTTTAAACAATTTTCCAGTTTCCTGACAAGAAATTGCCCAATTTAGTACGTCATCCGGAATATCCCTGATATCATCTGGGAGTTTTTCCGCTGGAATTGTCTTATCGGCAATAATTTTTGACTCATAATCACACCAATTCCATTTTTTCGCGAGAACTTCATCTTTTTTAAGTGGATATCTGTCTTGAGCTAATGACTCATTGTAACCAAATGGTGAAATTTCGGACGAAAAGAACTCACCCCACTCACCAATAGACTTCATATGCTCAATAATACGAGATTTCAGGTCCTCATATTCTTCTTTTGAATATTGCTTGTTAAAAATGCAGTATTCTTTGTGGGTTAATCCAACGCAGCCAAACAAATTCTTACAATTTCTTGTACACCAATAGCTGTAGTAGACATCACTTGAATCAACACCGACATAACAACTGAAAAATACGTTTTGCGCACCAGCACCAACACAAACTGAATCGTAGCATTTTTCCATTCTATCCCCCCAAACATGAATATCCATAGAATCTTTGGAGGCAAGCATACAATTTGTTACATAACGACAGTCACGTAAGTCATTAGAATCAAAACACCAATAAGCATTTTTAGAATTATTAACATTATCCCCTACTACATCAATGTTTTGGACTCCTCGGACAGCTTTAACCGGCTGAGTAATAAAAAATTCCTCCGCTCTTTTTAAGGCTTCTTGTATTCCTTGATAATGACCAGTATGAAATTGGGCAATCATTGCCTCATACTCTTCTTTACTTTTTTGCTCATTGAATATGCAATATTCTTTTTGATGTAAATTTGCACATCCAAAACAGTTTTTACAGCCAACACAATCCCTTAAAAACCAGGAGTCCTTACAATTTTTACAAAAGCGAGAATATTTTAAATTGTAACAATTATCACAAGCTGTACATTCATAACAAAGTTCGGACTGAGTTAAAAAGAGAAAATCCATACAGTCCCGAAGGCCTACAAAGGTTTCCCCGTAGTAACTACTTTCCGCTTGCTCACCATCAAAAAGGAGATAACAGTTTTTTAGTTTGTAATTATCATTCGTATAATCACTATTATCATTATCACCTAGTAATGCGAGGGAAATTTGAGGAACATCTTCCATTAGTTCTTTAAACTGTTCAAAAAAGGGACGATTAAAATCAAAATCACGCCCATATTTTAAACCATTCATTTTATCTGAAAAATAATCACGAACCTTATAAACTTCAAATGGCTTATCCGGTGAATAAAACGAAACAATTGAATTACCTTCTTCATCAGTTCTTTTATAGAGATTTCTTCTATTGTAAAAGGCTAGCCTCCTCTGCAATCTGCAATCGAAACAAAGAGTGGGGGCCGGAACCTGAAACATATCCAACAGTCGTCTATCCTCGGGGGTAACTTCAAACTGTGATTGGCATCGTTTACAAGCTGACATTAATAAACTTCTTTTAAATAACACTGCTCGCA
>JAHJBR010000177.1 GCA_018813445.1 Microcaldota archaeon
CCAGTAGTAATCATTTTCACAACCGTTCTGCCTCTCATTCCAATCGCTATATTTAAATTAGTGGGTTCTCCAACAACAACGCCCATTGGCTTAGGAATAAGTTTCATAAGCTGTCTTATTCCAACCCCGCCTATCTCCTCACCACAGACTGCTGCAAAAATAACTTTGCCTTTCAATTTTCCCCCCTTAGCAAGCATCAATGCCGCAGCTGCCATTGACGCAACCGAACCTTTTGCATCACACGCACCCAGTCCATATAATCTTCCATCCTTTTCAATTGGACTAAATGGATCAGTTTCCCATTCATTGGATGCCGGAACAGTATCCAAATGACTAACAAATAGTAAAGGTTTTTTTCCTTCTCCTATTTCTACCCATACATTATTCCTATATGTTTTAGGTTCAAGGCCATGGGATGCTAAATGCTCACAAAGAGCTACACTTACCTTTCGTTCTTGCCTGCTCAAGCTTGGAATTCTTATTAAGCTTTCAAGCAATCCGCGTACGGGTAGTTTTTTCACTGTTTTCATTGGTTTTCCAGCTTTACCAGTAGGTCCTTTTTCAGTATAATGCATGTTTTCAACTCTCACAATTATTTATATTATGAAACAATTTAATATGTATCCATTCCGCTTCAGTATAAATATAATAAACCAATAGATATTAAAAATCCTCCAAATCATATAATGCTATAATTTTGCTACGGCATAGATTTGTTGAGGATTCAATAAACGTCGTGGCAAATTGGAATAGGCGACTAGAAATAGTTATTGGTCATTTCTTGCCACGGTTGTTTTTGTCTATTAGACAAAAGCCCGCAACATTCGTAAACTCATGCCACGGTACAGATTCTTCGGAATTCCAAAGAATACCCGCGGCAAAATATAAGTAAGAAAATCAAGAACAGTAAAGTGGTTAATTTTTGCCACGGTAGCTCAGTTGGGAGAGCATTCGGCTGAAGAAAAAGAAGGCGCAATTGCTTGGCCTTCAATTCTGGAAACCGAAGGGTCGTTGGTTCAAATCCGACTCGTGGCAAATACTTTTTTAATTGCATATTGTTTTAATTTTCTATTCCAAAGCAGCTATTATACCCGGATCACTGAAAACAACCTTCATCTTATCAATTGCCATTTTAGGTTCTCTCTGAACTCTTCATTCAACTCCAAACCTCAAGCTTCTTCTCGAAATTTCCTTATCTCCTTTCAAAACAGTAATTGAACCTCCATAGGAAGGAACTCCCATTCCAATATCCCAAATAAGCAATCCAACACTAAGGCCTTTTCCAAGCTTATATCCAAATGTGTAAACCTTTCCCCCAGAATCGTTTTCAGTCGCATCTGCCACCTTCCCTTTCCTAGTTGCGAGTTTCCAGCACAATGCCTTAAAGGGATCAGTGGAATCCTTCCCGGTTTTTAATGCAGCAAGTTCATTGGTTAAAATTTCTCTAATCTTTTCTGGAATTTTCTGGAATCTTTTTCCTTTAAACTCGCCTGCATTGCGAGCAGTTTTTCTTTCTTGCCTTGCTGTTGTTGGTTCCGCACGAGTCATGAAATCACCGCATCTAGATATGTTATACGACTCTTTTTATATTTAATCTATAAAACCTTTTTCTAACCCCAAAGGATAAGTTTATTTAAATTAACGCCTTAAGCAAATCGGTGGTATTATGCCGAGCGTCGAAGAAGCAATGAATTTCATGAATTCAAACGAAATAAAATGGGTGGATCTTCAGTTTGTAAACATAAATGGTGAACTGCAACATAAATCAGTACCTGTAAGATCCTTTGATGAAAGCTCTTTTGAAAACGGAATCCAAACTAATCTAGATGATCTTTTTGGTCCAACCGCATCTTCAATTTCTATTTTCCCAGACCAGGATACTTTTGCAAGAGTGCCATGGGAAGTGGCATCCATGCGTTTCATTTCAGGAATGTATTCAATGCCTGAAAAAGAGCGATATGCAAAAGACTCTAGATACTGCATCGAGCGCCTAAACATAAATGCAAAGGCAATGGGTGTTGGAGAAGTGAAACTAGCCTCAGATTGCGAATTCTATATTTTCGATAATGTTACAGTGGATAAAACAACTCCTGAAAGAGGACCAAATTTCCTTATAGACACAAGGGAAGCTTACTGGAATCCATCTCCATTCTTCAATTACAAAAACGGCGCTTACCTGGGCCAACCCCACGATGTACTTCATCCAGCTAGAGGTCAAATGGCCGAACTTCTAGAAGATCATTTCCGCTACCAAGTGGAGTTCCACACTCACGGAAGATCTGCGAACAGCCAGCAAAGAATGAAATTCATGGAACTAAATGCAAAGATGGCCGCAGACGCATTATTTACATTAAAGTTTGCAGTGAGAAATGTAAGCTTCATCTCAAACAGTGTTTCCACATTCATGCCTCTTCCAATTGGAAATGAAAAAGGAAGCTCTTTAATAATCAGCCAGAAGCTACAGAAAGGAACAGACAATATATTCTATGAAAGAAGCGAATCTAATATGAACCTAAGCCAAAATGCACTTTATTACATAGGCGGTTTATTAGAGCATGCAGAAGCCCTTTCAGTATTCACTGCACCAACCACAAACTCATACAAACGAATGAGGAATGACCCACGTTATATATGCTGGGGAAAAAGCCCACAAGCATTAGTTCCAATATCCCCTGCAATGAGCAAAGACCAAAGATCCATAGCCTATGTTGCAGATCCTTCAGTAAATCCCTACATTGCATATACTGCAGTAGTTGCAGCAGGTTTGGATGGAATAAAAAATAAAATAAGTCCTTCAAAACCAGTGGATGAAGACCTCTCATCAGTATCAACCGCAAAACTGCGAGAACTAAAAATCAAGATGCTCCCATCTAATATAATGGAGGCAATTTCTGCCCTTGAATCCGACAACAAATTCTTGAAAGGATTTATTGCCCCTGAATTACTGGAACACTACCTTGAACAAAGAGTTTCAGAACATAGGGAAAATGAAAAACGTCCAACTGCATTTGAGTTGGAAAAATATTTCAACAGATAGTCTATTCGTTTTTGATTTTTTCAATCAAGGATGTAAGCTGAACGCTTGCATCTTTCAAATTATCCAAGAGTAGTTCAAATTCTGCTTCAGAATATACTCGGCCTGGTGCAGAAAGCGCCCTTGTACTTATAAGAAG
>JAHJBR010000178.1 GCA_018813445.1 Microcaldota archaeon
AAATATAAGAGAGGGAGTTTGTTATCATATATGTCTTTATAGACTGTATCCCCAGCAAGCATTCTGCTAGTTACTAATAGATAATGGCCTTCGTCATGTTCTAATGGTGAACAATTTAAGTCTTGAAAAAGATATGGGGAAAATGCAATTATAAAAAGTAAGAATAAAAAAATTGCATGATTTTTAATGAAATCAATAGCGTTTCTTAAACCAAGCATTTCAAATAATTTGGAATAATTCATAATTAAACCATTAAACTTTTTCAAGTAACTATTCCCCAACCACTTAATCTCCATCTTTGGCCTATCCTTCTAGAAAGTGCTGCCTTGCTTCCTTTGTCTATACAAATTGGACGCTTTAATTTTATGGTTGCAATTCCTTTGGAAAGATTTGATATTACACCTACAGAGGTTGCAGTTTGAACGCTTACTACTATTGCTTCTGCCATTTTCAATGGAGGATTATCAATATCTGTTCTTGCAAGAAGATTGTATTTTATGCTAACTGTGTTTGATGTTTCAGGGAGCTCCCCTGATAGACCAATTACAGAGCCAACTAATACATCTGATTTTGTGAGTGAGGGGTCCAGAGTGGTGCCTATTGCGATTAAACCGCCAGGTGTTGCTTCTTTCAATTCTTCTCCTTCTGAACGAAGGCCGGATATTTTGAATTTAAGAGGTTCAGGTGGACTGCCTTCTTTTTTCTGTATTCCTGGTCTTAGCTCAACTTCAGCGCCATCTTTTAGGACTCCTTGGCTTAATGAACCGCCTAAAACTCCTCCTTTTAGTTTTGGTATTTCAGTCCCTGGCTTATTTATGTCAAATGAACGGGAAATGTAAAGTCTTGGCGAATCTTTCAAATTACGTTCTGGAGTTGGAATTGTTTTTTCTATTGCTGCAAACAATGCATCAACATTTACATCTTGAGTAGCAATTACTGGAATTATTGGAGCATTTTCAGCAACCGAGCCTTTTAGGAATTCTTTTATTTCATTCATATGTTCTACTGCTCTTTCTTTGGAAACCAAGTCAAGCTTGGTTTGTACAACTACTACTTTCTTTACTCCGGTTGCATTGAGTATCATAAGGTGCTCAGCTGTTTGGGGCTGAGGGCATTTTTCATTTGCGGCTATGAGAAAAAGAGCGCCATCAATAATGCTTGATGCGGAAATTGCGGTAGTCATCAGTGTTTCGTGGCCAGGTGAATCTACAAATGAAATTGTTCTTTTGAATTCTGCTTTTCCCCCACATGTGCATTTTTCAGAATTACCATATGATTTGCATGATTTGCAGAAATAGATAGACATGTTTGCATAGCCTAATCTAATTGAGATTCCTCTTTTTAGTTCTTCACTGTGAGTATCAGTCCATTTTCCAGACATTGCCTTGGTTAAGGTTGTTTTTCCATGGTCAACGTGCCCAAAAAGACCGATATTTATTTCAGCTTGCAAAACAAATCAACTCATTTCTTCTCTTCCTTTTTCTCTTTTGGGAATAGTTCATCAAGAGGTGCAGTTCCATGCTCAATAACTTTTAGGTTTATTTGCACCATGTCTGCAGAAACAGTGTTGCCGCGCAAGGTTTTCTTTTTTCTTATTCCTTTCATTTTTGCACGGAATCCTACTCCTTTGGAAATTATTGAAGAAATTTTTCTAGGCCCACTTATGTCTCTTCTCATTGGAAAACCACTTAGGTCGCTTCCGCCTCTTAATTCTAGAGAATATCCTGCAGCACCTAATAGGCCACCATCTATCTTTTCTCCTATTTTCTTTCCCACTATTCCTGATTCATGGGATTTATCCAATTCTACTTGATAGGACTTCCCGGTTTTTGGATCCGAAATAACTGCTTTCATAGCTACACCTCGTAAGTTTGCTTTTTTAATAATAAGCATAGGATATTGAATAAGAATATTTTAAAAGGATTTAGAATATGGAAAAAATAAAGAAAAAAAGAAAAGCTTAGAACTTAATTATCTTTTGTAGTTCTTGAGCTTTGCTTTGTATACGTATCCGTCTTTGCCGACATAGTACATGAAGCCTGCTTCCTTGCTTATTTTCTCAGAGCCTACTTTCTTCTTTTTTCCGCGTTTGTTGTGCTTCATTGGTACTGCCCAGACATATCCGTCCCTACCTACAAAATAGAGATATCCATCTTCCCTAGAGATTTTTTCGCTTCCTATTTTAGATCCCATATTTCACACCTCAAAATTTCAATTCCCAAAAATGGGTTTGAACTCATATATCTGAATAAACTTTATAAATCTATCACTGAAAATCGACGGAGTATTTAAATCCTTATCTCGTAAAGGTTATAGAAAATCGTGCAAAGTGCCTGCTTTTTTGGTCTTTTTCTCCTCTTTAACTGGTTTCTCCTCTTTTTTAGGAGATTCCTTTTTCTTAGGTTTTTCCTTTTTCTCTTTGGGTTTTAGTTTGGATACTGAAACCCCTAAAATGAATGCTGCTTCCTCATCTTCGAACCTGTAAAAATCTCTGGATTCTGGGTGTTTAGAAAGTATTGAGTATATGATGTCTAGATAGTCCAAAGAGTCTTTCCATTTGCAATGCACTTTTGCACCTATCTTCAGACCTACTGATTTTCTTAGGGCTCTTTTTGAGATTGATGAACTCATATATCTTAGGTAAGAGGGGAATTGGTAGCGCACAAACTTCATGTATTTGTGAGATTTGGAGAGTGCAACTCCTGCTGTAAGTAAATCAGATGAATATCGTAGAAACCCCCAGTATTGTCTTTTTCTTATTCTTCCATCGTATATGTCTGAACGAGATAAATAGTTGTATGCAGAGGAAACGTCTTCTTTGGATTCATATTCTATTGGAATATTCTCATCAACCCATAGTTTAAGGAAATCATGATCAATATCACCGAAGCCTGCTTCTCTTGCTTCCTTGTATTTAAAAGATTTGAATATTCTTTTCATTCTATCAAATATGTCTTTTTTCCTATCGCGCATTCCACTGGTTCCTGTCTGCAAATCATTTATTGCAGAACGCAAATCCCCGTAGCAGTTTTCAGCAATGGAACTTAGTTTATCTTCTTCTAAATCCATGTTTTCGTTCTTGCATATTCTTTCAAGCACTTTTTTTACAGATGATTTGGAAATTCTTCTGAAATCAATTATTTGAGCTTCTGAGCGAATTGATGAAAGTTTTTTGTTCCACGCATCTGTTGCGGTTAGAATAACCGGGGCTGCAGAAGTCCTTAAGACTGAGAGAATGGCTGATGCTCCTCCACGGTCGTTTGCTTGTGAAGCATCAACATCATCTATTAGAATGAGTTTGGTTTTTCCTGAAAGAGAAGAAGCAGTTGCTGCGTTTGCAAGGACTTTCTCTACCTGGGCTGTGTTTCTTAAATCACTGGTGTTGGTTTCAACAAGCTCAAGATCAAATTCATGTTTTAATGCATATGCAATAGTTGTTTTTCCAGTTCCTGTTGGACCTGAAATTAGAATGGGCTTCTGCTTCACCCCGCGCATCCAATTTAGAATCCACTGCTTGATTTTGGTTCTTGCGTCTTCGTTGCCTGCAACATCGTCTATTTTTTTAGGAGCGTATTTTTGAGTAAGAAGCATAAATGGGTTTCTGCAAAGAAAAATTATAAAGAGTACTAGTCTTTTAGAAAACCTGAAAGCCTTGCACTTACATCTTCAAAATCAGAAAAAAGGAAATCCTTTTTATTTGGGAAAAGGTTCTTGTAGGCAGACCAAGCAAATCTCTCATCCAAATAGATTACCGCTGCTTTATCCTCTTCTTTCCTTATTGCACGGCCAGCTGCTTGCATAGCCCGCACAACTGCTGGATAGATGTATGCATATTCCCAGCCTTTTCCGAATTTTTTCTGGTAATATTTGATCAATGCTTCAACTTCGATTCCCATTTCCTCTAAAGCAACCCCCACAATCACTGCTTTTTTTATCTCGCTTTTTGCAAAATCAATCCCTTCGGAAAGCGAACCTCCTTGTACGCCTATTAGCAATCCGCCTGAATCTGAGAAGTTTTTTGCAAGCAAATGAAGGTCTTTGGGTTTTGTGTTTTCCTTCTGGATGTGTAATGGATTAGAGTTTACGAATGGAAGCACTTTATCCAATACACCATATGAAGGAAAGAATACAGCTGTGCCCCCTTTGTATGAAGAATGTATTGAATCAACTAGGTTTGCAATCCTTTTATACTGGTCTTCATTGCGGTGAGTGTATTTTGTGGTTACTCCTTTTACTATTAGGTCTAGGCGATTGGAAGAAGGGAATGGAGAGGGATAGCTTTCCATCATTGTTCGTGAAGGATCAAGGCCAAGAACATCCCTATACATCTCCATTGGATGCAGAGTTGCGCTCATTAAAACAGCAGAATGCGCATTGTTCAGGATAGAGGTAATGGAACTTGGGTCCATGGAATGGCGGGAAAGGGAAAAGAAGTTCTGCTTTCCTTTCAGGATGCGTACTTCTCCTGGTTTTTCCTTGAACCATGTGCGGACAAATCTTGAGAATCTGAGCAATGCGCTTTTTCTATTTGTTTTTTCTATGTATGCGATTCCTAGCGATTCAAAATATGCGCATATCTCTTCTGGAGGCATGCTGAAATAATTTAAAGGGGAATTGAAGTCTTCTGGGTTTAGTTTTTTTTCTTTTTCTTTTCCTAAAAATTCAGAAGCCCATTCCCTAAAATCATTCTGGAATTCCATTTTTCCCCCAAGTTCTTGCATTTCTTTTTCCATTTTAGAGATCATTTTTGTGTTTAGGGAAGAAGAGAGATAATCGCGCACTCTTTTTGGAAGATTATGAGCTTCATCTAAAATCACTATGCAGTCTTCCAAGCGTTTTTTGGATTTTGCAAAGAATGCTGCGCGAATAGAAGGTTCAAGCACATGGAAATAGTCTGCTATAATTAGGTTTGAGGAAGAGGCAATGCGGAGCATAATTTCATAGGGGCAGGCTTCTAGCTTGCTCATTTCCAAAGTGAAATCCCCGTGTTTTTTTATTGGGCCATAGGATGAAACAACTTTGTGGAAAAAGAGTTCGGCTTTTGCGTTTTCTTCTGGGTTGCCGCCTCTTGCTGCAACGTAGTATGGACATTTCTTGTCTTTTCTTAATTTTTCACAGGATTGGTAGAACCCATCATGATCTAATTGGGTTAATGCAGGGTGGGCGCACATTGAGATTTTTCCAACTACATCTGCTGCACGTATTCCTAGGTTGTATTTTTCCTCAATTCCAAGAATAGTTTCTGCGACTATTTTATGTTGGGATATTTTAGGAGTAAGGAAAAGGATGTCTTTCTGATTGTTTAACGCATAGGTTATTGCTGCTGCTAAAACTGCATCTGTTTTTCCGGTCCCGCAAGGTGCATGGGCAAGGAAATGATTCTGCTTTTCGATGGCATTGTAAACATAAGAGATTAGTTTGGCTTGGAAAGCTCTTATCTTAGAATGTCGGAAATAAACTTTAGGCATATCTGAATTATGGGAAAAAAGGTTAATAATCGGTTCTAAGTGAAATACATAATAATATAAAATAAAACACATATTAATTTGAGTATGAAATCCGAAGTTAGATGCAAGAATGCAAATCAAGAGTTAACTTCTGGAATTAGGCAAGAGCCATTAGCCGAAGGAATAATTGAAAATTCACCCAAATGGGGATCTAGAACAAAGCGAGTGAATGCAATAAGAAAACTTGTCGAGGATTTGAATAAAAAACCAAATGATATAAAAGGCAGTGATTTCAAAAAAGCGAAACTCATGGGCATGCTCCACCATTACTATAATGCATCTCCTTATGAAGCAGTTAATGATGCGTATCCTGAATTAAATCTAAGGCCATGGCAAATGAAGAAAACCCCCAATGGATTTTGGAAAAAGAAAAAGAACAGAGTTGAAGCAGTGAAATGGCTTATGGATCTTTTAAAGAAGAAACCAAAGGATTTGGAACTTAAGGATTTCACAGAAAATGGATTTGCAGGATTAATCAAGTATTACAGAGGTTCTTTATATCTGATAATAAAGGATGTATACCCGAATAGAAAAATGATGCCTTGGGAATTAGGAAAAACTCCGAAGGGCTATTTTGATAAAAAAGAAAACAGAGTAGCTGCAATAAAATGGCTTGTTGAAAAACTTAAAAAAACCCCGGCTGGACTATTAGCAACTGATTTCCAGGATAATGGATTGGATGGGTTATTAGAGAAGTACAATGGAATTGTGTATCTGGGTGTACAGGAGGCATACTCAGAAATAAATGTATGGGACATGGATAGGGTTACTGCAAGAACTTTCGATGATGCGAAAAATCGTAAGAAAGCTTTGAGGGAGTTAGTGAAAAAATTGAAAATAGATCCTAGAGATATAACTGCAAAGATTTTAGCGGATAATGGCCTAAGTGGGATAACTAACAAAAAAGGAGTTTATGCTGCGGTTATTGAGGCATTTCCAAAACAAAGAATAAAACCTTGGGTAATGAAGCGCACTCCTGCAGGGTATTTTGATTCTGAAGAAAATGTAATAAAGGCAGTAAGATGGGTTGTGAGAAAGCTGAATAAAAAGCCGCAGAGCATCACTGCCAAAGACCTACAAGGACTTCGCTTGGGCCCATTAATTAAAGATGGAAGTATTTACTACTTGGTTAGGTTAGCCTATCCAAGCAGAGACATAAAGGCTTGGGAAATGGACTCTGTACCTAAAGGATTTTTCAATAGCAAAACTAATAGGATAACTGCTATAAAATGGCTTGTTGAAAAAACCAAAAAGGAAGCTGTGAATATAACCTATGGAGATTTTCAAAAGCATGGGCTCGCTTCGCTTGTTAAAAAGCATGGAGATTCGGTTTACAAAACACTATATGAAGCAGGGCTGATAACCTTTGAAGAAGTGCAGGTAATCAAGGCACGAAGGCCCAAGGTTAAAAAATTTAGTCAACAAAAAAAGGAATAGGCGCTCGTAGTCTAGTGGTAGGATTTGAGCTTCCCAAGCTTACGACCCGGGTCCGAATAATAATCTAGAATAATTAGGGAATCCCGGCGGGCGCAATTATATTTCATGATTGAAGTATCATCTATTTGAGCTATTCAAAAAACTTTTTCATTTTTATAGTAAATTCGGTTATTGCATCTCTAGTGTTTTTAGAATTCTTCACCCAAAAAAGCACCTCCGCATAGTACTTAAGAGTTCCCAATTCTTTTATAGGTTTAATAAAAATTTCAACAGTATGATCATCATCAACAATACACCAACTAAGGTTCTCTGGAATCATTCTCACGTGCTTAATAAAATCTTCGATTTTTACATCTGGTTGGAGTACAATATTCACTGAAATCATGTTTTTGGAAGTTCCACCAGTTAGATTTACAAGTGAAGAATTTATTAGTTCTGAATTAGGGACAACAATATTATTCCGATCATATGTAGATATAATGGTTGAACGAAGCCCTATGTTTTCCACCCAACCTTCGTTATTCTCAAAAGAAATCATATCGCCTATTCTAAAGGGTTTTTCTAATATTATTATAAAGCCGGCTATGATGTTTGAAAGAAAATGTTGAGCCGCAAACCCAATTGCAAGGGCAAATATCCCGAGCCCTGCAATAAGTGCGGTTACATCAGCACCCATTATAAAAAGCGAAGTGATTAACGCAAGTGAATAGATGACAAGATTTATTATCCACATAATACTCTTTCTAGTATTTCTTGCGAGTTTTATTTTTTCGCCAGTTTTCCTAATAAACGCAGAGAGGATGTTCGAAAGCAATATTGATGAGAAAAGAATAGCGATTACATATATTATATCAATGCTTCCCAAAATCATGTTTTCTAAACCGATCATGAAAATAATAATTGAGCCATATTTAAAAATAAGCCATATTTGAAATTTTTAAGGTTTTTTCAATAATTTTGATTTGGGCAAAATCATTAAATATCCGCGAGCAGAATGTAATAATGGATTTTTATGAAAGGAATACGCGTACTGAGTTTATTAGATAGAGAACTAAATGGGAAGATAGGAAAAAGGAATGCAGGTGCAGACATTACTATTTATTCATATAAGCAAGGCGATGTTGCTGTTGAGGTAATTGAACCTAGCTTATATCCGGAAAAGATTCATCCATTAGTTTTCGGATTGGCTCTTGCGGATTTTGTAATTTTTAAACCAGAATTAGAAAAAAAGGAATTCGGGGAAATGCTTGCAGCACTTATTCTTTCTGGAAAACCCGGAATGTTTGTTGGGGGAAAGGAAGAGATTGGGAATTTCATAAAAGGAAGCGCGTTGGAGAAATGGGAAACCATTGAAGAAGATGCAATAAAGATAAGGGAACATCTTCTTTTGGTTCAGAATTCCTGGAAGCAAGGGGAAACAAAAATAATTATTGACCAGATATTTAGTTTGAAAAGCATTGGGGTTGTTTTATTGGGCGCGATTTCCAGAGGGACAATAAAAGTGCATGATGAACTTACAGTTTATCCAATAAAACAGAATGTTTCTGTGAAATCATTGCAGCTGCACGATGATAGTGTGCAGGAGATAAGCGATGGGTGCAGAGTAGGTGCAAATGTAAAAGGAATTGATGCTGAGAGGATTGAGCGAGGATTTGTACTTGGAAAAGGGATTGAAAGTAATAAGGAATTTGAATCTGAGCTTTTTTGTCCGCAGTTTGTGAAGGATGGGTTGAAGAAGGAAAATAAGGTTTTTGCATATACTGGATTGCAGTTTTGTGAAGCAAGAATCAGCGGGGATTTGGGCGCAGGAGAAAAGAATAAATTAAAAATAATTTGTGAAAATGAAATAGCCTATGAAAAAGGAGACCTGATTCTTATTGTGGATCCAGGAAGAAAGCCTAGAGTAATTGCAAGCGGGAAGATTTTATGAGGAGATTGGTTATTTTTTTGATGGTTGTTGCGAATTTATTTGCAGCTTGCAATGGCACTGCTTCCCATTATCTTCCTGCAATCGTGGGAGACCAGGGAAAGCTGATTAATATAAGCATGGAATTCAAGAATGGAAGCGGAGATGTTTTTGTAAGCATATATCCAGAGATTGGGTTGAGCACCCAAGAATCAGTAAAGACTGCGCTTGCATATACATTCGAGTATGAAGGAGTGAATGAAGGATGCGATGTTTTTATAAAAGCGCATACTGAGGATAGAGGGCATTTGGATGGCCCAAGTGGGGGTGCTGCTTTTGCAATAATGAGTATGTCTGTGCTTGAAGAAAAACCAGTAAGAGAAGATGCAATGATTACTGGGAGCATGGATGAGAATGGATATATTGGCGCAGTTGGAGGATTGTATGAAAAGGCAAAGATTGCTAAGGAAAGCGGATTGGATTATTTTATTACACCTAGACAAAGCCTTTATGATAGGGTGATGCTTAGGATGGTCTCAGAAGATAAGGAAATGGTTGTAATTGAAGTTGAAAATATTTCCCAGGCAAGGGAATTCCTTCTTGAAAGAAATGAAATAGAAATCGAAAAAAGCTCTCCTTTAGTTGAGGAAATTAATACGGATCTAGAAGCATATGAAGGGGAAAGGGTTTTTGGGAATGTTACTAGGAAGACTATGGAATTGCTTGAAGGACAAATAGAAGAGATAGATCAGGAGTTGTATGAGGAAGAGATGCTAGGTGAGTATTATTCTAAACTAATTGGAAATCAGCAAATGCTTTTGGATAAAGGGTATGAGTTCAGTGCTGCGAATAGTGCATTTTTGGCCTATGCTGAAGCAGGAACTGTTGCTAATTATAATAGCTTGGATTTACCAGATTTGGAAACAGATGTTGAACAGTGTATTGAAAATTTTAGAATGCAGAAAATTACTGAGGATAATTTTGAATGGGTTGGAGGAGAAGAGCTTAGGTTAGGCTGGGCAAAAATGAAGATTGATGATGTAAAGGAGATGAATAGCAGTTTAAGGGAAGATAGGTTTTACGCATTTTATGAAGGTAAGTATGCGGAAGCATGGTTCATGATTGCGAATATGTTGTTGGCTGATTCTCCTGAAACAGGTAAGGAAGTGGATGAGAATTCATTAAAAGGAATTAGTGAGCAGTATTTGAGTTTGGCCAGGGGAAGCAGTATTTCAAATGTGGATATGTTGAGGCATTTGAAAAATGCAGAAAATTTGCATTCAGAAGGAAAGTATGTGGGCGCAATAATTGATTCGGTTTATGTAATTAGGATGACCAATTCAAGCGAAAATGTTGCGGAAATGGATGATTGGATTCTTGATTTGGAATTAGAGGAGTTCAAAAATACCCAAAGGGATTCTTTTTGGTCCAATGTTTATGCATCGCATGCATCATTTCTTGTAGAAGAAGGTAACAAAGAGGAAGCGTATAGGCTCTATAGTTTTGCACAAGGGCTGGAGGAAGCGCATGATGAGATGTTGGGTGCTTTTGAGATTAAGGAGGAAAACGAAACCAAAGAAGATTGTTTAATGTGTGGGGTTGTTGGTGCAGTGCTTGCAGTAATTCTTATTTTTGCAACCCTATTAAGCATCAGATTGATATTCTGGAGATAGACCCAACAAAAAACCAACAATTTAAAACCAGAAAAGAGGCAACTAATTATGGATCAAGAAGAAGTAATGGACCGGGCTCTTGCCTCAGATACTAGGAAACAGATACTGAAAAGACTTTGCGAGAAGAACCATCGTCCAAGTGATTTGAGTAGGGAACTCAAAAAAGATAAGTCAACGATTGTGCAGCATTTAGATGTGCTTAACAGCGCAGGATTAGTGGAAAGGATTGAACGTGCAGGGTTCAAATGGGTATTTTACAGATTGAGTAATAAAGGTGCAGGGCTATTTCCAAATTATAGGAGAAGGATTGCTTTTTTTGCAATTGCGCTTTTTGCAATTTTAGGTGCATTCGCATCTTTTATATTATTTTCTGGAGCAGGAGGAGTTGCAAGCGCTCCAGCAGATACAAGAATTGGAGATCAGGAGCTTAGCGGGACTGCTGCACCCATGCAATTTGTAAAAGAAGCTGGTTCAAATTTCAATGAATCAGTAGGGGAAAATGAAAACGTTGAAGAGAATGAAGGTTTAGAAGCATATGCTGGAGTTGGACTTGCACTGGTTGCATTGATATTTGCAGTGCTTTTCATAATTACTGACAAGAATGAAATGGTTTTGCCCAGGCGCAGGAAGTAGGTTACACTTGATGGATATAAAGTGATTTAAAGGTAATCTACTATATATGGGCGTGAAGATATGCTTGCCAATGAAATAGCGCGCTTGATGGAGCTCAATAAAATGAAGGCCGAATTAGAATTTAAGAAAAATTGGCTTATATCTAAAGGTAATAAGGATAAAGTTGTGGCCTATGAAGCTGAGTTGGAAGAAGCTTCAAGGCAGACGCTTGAATTGGAGAGCAAAATAACTGCAAAAGGAATCACTCTTTTTTATCCAAACATGAAAAAAATTAATGAATTGGCAGGGAAACTTTCAGCTATTCCGCAAGAAAAGTTGTTTTCTGCAATGGAACAGAAAGAAGGAGAAGTTTATTCATTGTTTGAGAGCAAAGGAAAACTAATCAAAAGGAATATGGAAAATAGATGGGAGATCGCATTGCTCATGGAATTTACAAATTCTCTTCCTAGTGGAGTAAGGGATAGCCTAATAGAAATGAGTGAGAATGGTGAAATTGGAGAACTAGACGTTAGTATATTAGAGGAGAATCAAAGGATGAAGCTTTTCAGGATGCTGAATAGGGCAGGACTTGAGTGTGAGCTTCTTGGATATAATATAATTCCAAAAAATATGAATGGAGATGGAGTGAAATGGAATGAGATCTGGGTGGAAACTTCTGGAAGGAAAATATGGGCATCTCCTGAAAAAATTGAAGAGGTAAAGAAATTTGAGAAAGATATGGAAGATGCAGGAAGAACAATACAGATAATGAATGCTGAAAGACAGATCAGGGATTTTAGTGATGCGGAAGAAAATAAATTCAATGAGGCGCAGAAGAAATATTTGGAAATGATAAGGAAAAAGGAGAAAATGCTCACTGATTGAATGTCTTGGACATATAGAATCCATCGTAATTATATCCTCTTTTTAGGTAATATTGTTTTACTCCTATTGCGCTTATTATATATAGTTTTTTAATTCCAAGCAAAGAAGAGATTTTTTCTGCTTCTTTTAAGAGAAGTGAGCCAAAACCACGGTGTTGGACTTTTCCTTTTTTCCCTAATTTGGTTTCTTCTCCAAATACATGTAATTCGCGTATTATTGCTTTTTTACCAATGTGGAGACGAAGAAAAGCAGCAAGTGCGTTATTATCCTCAATTGAAAGGAAATATTCAGTCGCATTGCTTGCATCGTATTTCATCTGTTTGAATTCTGGATTTTTTATTTCGGTTTTGGTTAGTCCTGCTTCTCTGAATCTTATCTCCTGAACAGGAATTTTTGAAGAGCGAAGTTTTGATTCAACTATTTCGCGAATGTTGCTTTTATCTACCCCTGCAGCAGTTAGATTCACAGGTATATCTCTTTGGATGCGCATCACACGCACATATTTGGGAATGAATTTATAAGCTTTAAAAATTATTTCTGCTGCTTGGGAAGTTGAATAAGGAGAATATTTAGATTTTTTCATTAAGGAGAATAGTTTGGTTCCTGGGAGTACAATTGTTGGATAAATTTTGAGCATGTCTGGTTTGAAATCTGAATTAGAGAAAAGGGTTTTTAGCATTGCAAGGTCTTTTTTAGGGGAAGAACCAGGAAGGCCAAGCATAATATGAAAACATACTTTCAGGCCTGCATCTTTCAGGAGTTTAGTTGCTTGCACTACCTGGGAAACTGAATGGCCACGACATATCTTTCTATAGATTGAATTAGAGGGGTGTTGTACACCTAGTTCTACTTTAGTGGTTCCGTAGGAGAGCATTTCTTCGATTTCTTTTTTTCCACATACATCGGGTCTTGTCTCTATGGTGAGGCCGACCATTCTGTGTGCAGCAGATTCATTGAGCTTTTTCGCTTTTTCCAAAGAGGATGAAATTTTTCCATTCAATGCATCGTAGATTCCTTTTATGAAATGGGTTTTGCTTTTTTTAGGTTTGGATAGAAATGTGCCACCCATTACGATTACATCGCATTTATCTGTGGGATGGCCATTTAGTTCGAATTGGCGCAAACGAGAACACACTTGTTTGTACGGATTAAATTTATTGGATCTTGCCCGCAGAGCTGCAGGCTCAAAACCAGTATAGCTTTTTGGGGCCTTTTTGCTTTCAGGGCAGTATATGCATGAGAAAGGACAGGAATTCTTAGGTGGAATCATAACTGCTATTGGGGCTACTCCTGAGGCAGTGCGCATGGGTTTTCTTTTCAACAGAATCAGTAATCTTTTAGGGATTTTTTTAATGGTTATTAGTTCAATTATTTCTGTGTTCTTGAAAAAGCCGTGCATTTTGAATTTCAAACTTGCTTCCCTTTTTAGAGAATCTAAATCAGTTCTTCCTAGTTTGAGCTGGGAAATTATGTATGCTGCTGCTTTCTTTTTCGCATCCATTAAAAATCACATGAGATTAGATATAAGGCCTGCGAGTGCATAAAATATTCCATTCATTATTGGGAAAAAAAGCAAGCCGTTGTTTGTGGCTTTGTAGTCTGCGGGCAGGCTGGAATGCACTTTCACATTCATGTTTAGAGTTGCATTCACGTTTTCTGATGAGCGAGAACTGATGTAAATCTGCGGTGAGAATTCTTCTTCTTCGTTGCTTACGAATTCATACACAAGGGTTTTGGAGCTTTTAGGAGGAACATACACATATTTTGTGTATCCCGCATTGCTTTGAGAGGAAGAGGTAATTGAAAAAACATCCCCAGTGTTGACCTTGTTTGTAATTGTGAGGTAGAATCGAGCAGGTTGGCCAGAAAGGGCCTCTGCAGAATTTTTATCAGCCTCAACTGAAAATACATTATGGGTAATTTTTAGGACTATGTAAAAAGTCACGTTGCCCAACTGCTCCCTATCTCCTTCATCAAGAACGTCTATGCGCACACGGTATTCTCCATCTTTTGCATTCTTTGCAGAAGTGATTTTTACCTGGAGGATTTTTCCGAGTGGGTCGCTGGGTGTGGCGCTCCAATCTTCAGGAAGTTCATTTGCATAGGCAAGGTCGTATGCACCACCCAAACCTTGTATTCCTCCTGTTGTTGGTCTACCATCTATGCTTATTGAGATTGTTTGTCCTGGGCCTATTTCCCCTAAAAAAAGTTCGTCTCCATTTTTTATTTCATTGCTTATTGGTTCGAGTATTGTAAGTGAATAGGCTGATGAGAGGAGAATAAGGAATGCAAGCAAAGTTCTTTTTGGCACCATGCTGTTATTACAAAACACAGTCTTTTAATTATTACATTTGTTTAGTAAAGCATGCGAACTAAGGCAATATTGCTTATAATGGATGGATTAGGGGATCTACCAAATGGAAAAAAGACTGCTTTACAAATGGCAAAAAAGCCGAATATAGACAGATTATCAGCAAAGGGAGGAATACAAGGCCTAATGAGCGTGATATCTTTAGGTGTGGCTCCTGGAAGCGATACTGCACAGCTTCAGCTTCTTGGTTATCCACCTAGGGAATACTATTGTGGAAGAGGACCGCTCGAGGCTTTTGGCGCAGGAATGAATTTACAGGAAGGAGATATTGCATTTAGGGCTAATTTTGCAACAATGGAAAACAACAAGATTACAGATAGAAGAGCAGGAAGGATAAACACTCAGGATGCAAAGATGCTTGAAAAGGAAGTGAGCATGCGCATAAATGATGTAGAAATCATTTTCAAAAGCACCACTGAGCATAGGGGGGCACTTATACTTAGGGGAAAGGGTTTGAGTCCTGATGTTTCTTCTATGGATACTCACCATTTAGGTAAAATTAATCCAGCTATGCCTTTAGATGGGAGTGTTGAGGCAAAAAAAACAGCTGAAATAATGAACCAGTTTACTGCGATTGTAAGTGAGAGGCTTGGGAAAAGCAAGATTAATGATGAAAGAGCTGAAAAAGGATTAAAGGTTGCTAATACTATTCTTCTAAGAGGAGCTGGGATTTATAGAAGAGTCCCTAGTTTCGAGGAAAGGTTTGGGGTTGAAGGGGCTTGTGTAGCAGGAGGAGCTTTGTATAAAGGAATTGGAAGATATATTGGATTAGATGTACCACTTGTAAAAGGTGCAACAGGAACTAAGGATACTGATTTGAAATCCAAAGGAATGGCTGCTGTGCATGAGCTTGAAAGGCATGATTTTGTATTCTTGCATGTGAAAGGAACTGATAATTTTTCGCATGATGGGGATTTGAAGGGGAAAGCGGATTTCATAGGCAAGGTGGATAAGGAACTGATTCCTATTCTTGAAAAAAGCGGGGCAGTTCTAATTATAACTGGGGATCATAGTACTTCGTGCGAAAGAAAAGAGCATACTGGCTATGAGGTTCCTATATTGGTTTATCATCCTGAAGCAAGGTGCGATGGGATAAAGAAGTTTGATGAGTTTAGCGCAATGAAAGGCGGGTTAGGGCACATAAACGGAATGAGTATAATGCCGTTTATTCTAAATTCTATTGGAAAAGGAAAAATTTACGGGAGTTAGGGTATAAGTTTAATTCTTCTATTTGTATTAGAGCAAATAGTGTATTTGACAACAGTACGAAGTCGCTTTATGCGACAGGTACTATTGGTTTCGGAAAATAAAAAGAAAAGAGGTTAAAAGGGGAAGCTTATCCTAGCTTCTATCCCTTTTAAAATCAGTTTACTTTAGCAACAACTGAAGCGCTCAATGTTCGCAAGTCGTTAGGGTCAATTGCATTCTCTTCAGTGTACCAGAAGACAACTGTGCCTTTGAATTGGTCTCCTTGGGTAAGTTTGAGTGCGTCTGCGCCCTGTTTACATGCAATGTCAGTGAAGTCCGCAAATCCGCTTCCAGAACTAATGCGTATTGTTGGGTTGACATCTGCGGCATTGGTAACATCTATACTAGAATCCACAGTACAAAGCACTTTCTTTATGTCTATTGCTTGTACTTGTCTGTTGTAAAGTCTTACATCTATTTCAGTATCTCCAGCTCCATCATTGGATACATATGGAAGCGGGTCGTTGCAACTGAATCTTACATCAGTTGTACATTGTTCAGCACCACCCAAAAGCGGCCCTACTACGAAGAACAATGCTACGAACACCACTACAAGGATTAGGATTGCCCAACCGTAGTTCATTAAGTATTCGATGGCTGCCTGACCTTTCATTTTTCCAAACTCATTCATTAAACCACCACTCTTCTCATTATTATTCCTGCAAGGAAAGCATCGAGCAATACTGAAATCAACCAGTATATTACGTATGCCGAGATAAGCATAACTGGGAAGTATTTTAAACCTTCCTTCCTTGTTCCTTTGCGAATTATCCCGATCATGAATGCTGAAATTAATGCATTAAGAAATAGCACTGCTACTGAAAACAAAGCAAAATCATTGGGGCCAATTAAAGGAGTGGATATTGAGAGTGCAACTCCACCTAGGCTCTGTACAAATGTGGATGGAGCGAATTGAAATGAGTTATGCACTTCTGAAATTAAGCGGCCCATTACTGCGAAAAGGAATGGTGCTCCTACGCATGCAGCGAAAACAACAAATATTTCATACATTAGAAGAGTGGCTGCTATGTCTTTTCTAAGCATTGCTGTTTCTTTTGCGTCTGCTGCGGTTATCTCGAATATTTTTGCAACTTCTCCTCCTGTTGCAGCGGCCTGCTTTATCAGGTTTATTGTGCGCTGAAGAATTTTGGAATCAAAACGCTCTGCAAGACGATCAAGAGCAGAGTTGAAAGGTGCTCCTCCAAAAACATCCTTGATTACGTTTCTTACCTCAATGCTGAGTACTCCGAATTCTGGGCGTGCAGCATACCACATTGCTTGGTCTAGTGTCATGCCTGCACGAACATTTGCGCCAACTAGAGTAAGGAAATCTGGAAGCACGGATTCAACAGCGTTTTTTCTAGCTTCGCTGCGCACAACCATTACTGAACCCACTATGAAGTACATGCAGAAAAGGATTGCAAGTATTGAGAATAGGAAAATTGAGATTAGTGTAAGCACAGATGTTGTTTCTGCGGAAAGTTCAAATCCTTTAATCATATCTGCAAGCAATGCCGTGAAGATTGCGTTTGTGTCTGCAAAAAGGAAAAGCACAGAAGTGAGAAACAGAATGGAGGTTATCCCGGTTATTATTAAATAGCCTGCAAATGCTTCTGGAGCAACGAATATTCCAGCTGCATAAAGCTGTTTTCCAAATCCCTTTACCTGTTCCCTGGAGAATATCCTTCCAAGAGTTTCTAGAAATGCTTCGAACATCATTACACCATGAAACGTGGCCTTGAGTTTTCAACCAACGTAAGGAAGAAGAACTGCACAAGGGCTATGAAGAAAAATACGTAAAGCAGAACGATAGGGCCCATCCCTATCATCCCTCCGCTTACGAAGGAGAAAAGGATTACTGCGAATGCAACACCTAAAGATGGAAAAATGATTCCAAAAATCATAAAGAACATTACGAGTGGATTGAGTTTTTGGCCATAGGCTTTTAGGGCAATTACTTGTCCACGGGAAATTTGAGAAAGCGCTGATTCAAGCGAATCAGCAATGTCTGCACCTGATGAAACTGCATTGGAAAGCTGAAGGAGCATAGATGAAAACGGACTTTTAGGGTAATCAGAGGAGACTTCACGAAGTGCTTGTCCCATTGGGATTCCTCCCCCAAGTTTATCCACTACTTTTCTGAATTCTTCGCTCACGACCCCATATCCAGATGAGACGCTTACAAGTGCATCGAAAAATGGAAGGCCTGCACGAAGGGCGATTAAAAGATGGCGGCCAGCAAAGACCAATTCAACTTCAAGATCTTTTTGCCTTTGATTTATCCTGAAAACAGGATAATACATCATCATTAGGAAGAATCCAATAAAGTAAACTATAGATAAGAGTATTGAGAAAACCACGAGTAAAATCAAATCAAGGGAAAGTGCATTGAATACTATTACGGTTACAATGAGAAGAGCTAGGGACATGTAAATTGCTGAGAATACTGCCTTTTCAATGAACTCTCGGGAAGTTTGTTTTAGGTTTGCTAATGCAAGTTTGCTCTTGAGATCTGGGAAATATTTTAGAAGCGGTTCTGAAAGGAAAGCAAGAGGCCTGGGTTTTGTAGGTTGAGTAGCAACCTGTCCAAAAAATGGAATTTTCTTTTTTGAGCCGCCTTTTTGCATTTCATATCCCCTATTCTTGTTTATATCTTACCGAAATATTTATTTATGGTTTCCTTTTTAAGTCCAGCGTCTTTTGCCATTAGTGTTCTTCCAAGCACAACAAGCTCTATCTTGGTCATTAATCCTCTTTCAAATTCATAGTATTTTTCACGATAGTGTGAATGAACATATTTAAGAACATCGTCATCGCTGGTATTGGTTATTGAAAGCACTTTCTCCATTTCATCTGTTCGTGATCCTTCAGCTATCTCGTGCTTTCTGGAATTGAGCACATTGGATATTTCTTTTTCAATCGCCTCGCCCAATGCAGAAAATTCAGAGCTGTAAGTGAATTTTATTTCCTCGAGTCTTTCCTTAATTTTCTCAGTTACATATGTATCTTTTTTCTCAGTTGCTGTGCTTAGGAGTTTTTGAAGTTCTGCTGTATGCTCTTTAATGAAGAATGATTGATAGCGCTCTATTGCTGATTTAGCATTCTCCCTAATTGATTGAAGGGATGATTGAAGGGATTCGTAGGCTAGCTGCTTCTCATTTTCATCTTTTGCAGAAGCAACTGTAGATGAAAAAGATGAGAGTGCTGGAGTAAACTGTTCTTTGTACTGTTTGGTTATGTTTTCTTTGGCTGCTGCTAGCTCAGTGCGCTGGTTCCCTTCCATTGCATTGAAAAAGCTGGTTGCGTATGAAACTGCTTTTCTTTTTGGGAGTTCTGATTTTTTTCCAAGCATGTTTCGTATGTTGGTTATTTCTTCCTTGAGCTTTTGTTTTTTGGAAGTTGCCTTTTCACGGAAAAGTTCTCTAGTAAGGGTAACCATGCGTTTCTTTAATTCATTTTCATTCATCTTTACTGGTTGTGCAGGTATTTGAGATTCGATTTCAGCATATTTCTTTTCTGCTGCTTTTTCAGGTTCCATTGAAAGAAGAGGGGGCACTGCAAATGGTTTTGGTTGTTCAGATTCAAGAGGGGTTGAAGGAAGCGGTTCTTGTGCTGGGAATTCCTGCTTCTTTTCCATTTCTTTTTCTATTTCTAGCTTTTCCATCGGTGGAAGCTCAGGAAGCTCAGGAATTGGTGCTTTTTCAGGAGGAATGAATTTGGGTGGTGTTTGGGGTGGTTCTGGCTGTGCTTTTTCAAAATCCAATTCAAATTCAGGTTTTTCTTCTATCTCGATTTTTGCTTCTGGTTCCTCTTTTGCTTCTGGTTCTGGCTCAAAATCAAAATCAAATTCTTGCTTTTCCACAACCGGTTCTTCTGCAGGTTTTATTTCTGGAACTTCTTCTTTTGGTTTTTCAGCTTTTGGAACAGGTTCGGGTTTTTTAGCTTTTACTGGTTCGGGTTTTTCAACTGTTTTTTTCTCTGCGGGTTTTATTATTTTTGGAAGCAAACCTGGTTTAGGAGAAGGTTTAGTTGGTGCTGGTGCACCTATAATCGGCAATGTGATTGTGCTTCTTCCAACATTGCTTAGAATGGATTGGATTTTTACAAGCCGTTCGTATTCGTTGAGAATATCCCCATATTCTTTTTCAGCATAGTCATCTGGAGAATATTCTATAGTTCGGGTTATGGATACTTTGTATGGACTGGCTTTTTTTTCACCTGCTGAATCTTCGATATCCCGGGCCTGTTTGAGAAGCTCATCAAAATCCATCCAACCGCCTAGAACTTCCATTTTTTATTTGACGAAGCAGCCTCGTAGACTTGATCCTCGTTCATATAATAATTGGAAACTATTTTTCCTACTTGATCCACATTTAGGTAGTCGTTGGTAACCATCCAATTAAGGATTTCGGATTTCTTATCTAAATCAGCTTCTATTTCCTTTTCGCTCATCCCTGCGTAAAGGCCGATTAGATCCACAAGCCTAGAAAGTCCTGCAACCTGTTTTATCTCATCGTTCTTGACATCCCACCTATATACAACATTGTATTGGCCGTTCTTAAGCACTTCGCCGAATTCCAAAACTCGCCTTATGTTAAATCGCCTGTGCCTGAATGTAACTACTATTCCTGCGAGCGCGTCAAGCATTTCCCTAGGTATGTTTATTGGTGGGTTGGTTATTCTGCTAATTGCCTGCTCCACATTATCTGCGTGGAGTGTTGAGTAAACAGAGTGTCCAGTGTGCATTGCTTCAAAAAGTATTTCTGCTTCTCTTTGTCTTCTTATTTCTCCTACGATTATTCTGTCCGGTCTCATACGTAATGAGTTCACCATCAAATCAAGCATGGATACGGCGCCTTTTCCTTCTGGGTTCGGTTCCCTTGTAACCAATGGTACCCATTGAAGGAAAGAAGGTAATGTGAGTTCCCTTGTATCTTCTATAGAGATTATTCTTTGGTTTGCAGGTATAAGTCCTGCGAGCGCGTTAAGGAAAGATGTTTTTCCGCTTCCTGTACCTCCTGCAACTACCAATGAGAGTTCATTCTGTACTGCAAGCCATATGAGCGCGCCAACATCTGGAGAAAGCGTCTGGTTCTTTATTAGTGTGGTTATGCTCCAGGGATTTCTTGAAAACTTTCTTATTGTTAGTGTGTTTCCGAAATTAGATATTGGGAACAGTGTGGAGTTCACACGGTCTCCGTTTGGAAGGTGTGCGTCTAAAAGAGGATTTAGAGTATTGATTTGTCTGCCTACTTTTCTTGCAATTAAGGAGGAGTAATCGAACGTGGTTTCTTCATCCTTTAGTGTAAGGTTGGTTTTGCACCATCCATATTTCTTATGGTAAACCCAGATTGGTTCACGGGCGTTATTTATTACTATTTCTTCCAGCCTTTCATCTGAAACTAAAGACTCAATTTCTCCTAAGCCTAGTGTATTTTGAAGCAAATATGAGGCAAGAACTTTTTGTTTTTCTTCAGTAAGGGAGGGGAAATTCCTTTGTAAAACTACTAACGCTCCTTGGAAGAACTTCTTTTTCACATCGTCTGCTTTTTTAGGGTCAAGGATTTCTGTTATATCGATGTTGACTTCTGAGATGAGTTCTGCACGAAGTGATGTTTCAAGAATTATTCTTGTGTATTCTGCAATGCCTGGAATTATTACTTCGTAGAATGGATTGAAATCATCCCTCTTTATTATTTTTACCTCAATCGGTATG
>JAHJBR010000179.1 GCA_018813445.1 Microcaldota archaeon
GTGAAAACATATAGAATTCCTGAATTGGATATTAGGTTACGGAAGGAAAGGACTAAACAGGAGGCAAGATTACTTCATAGAGCGAAAATTGCTGGAGTGAGCTGCCCAACTGTTCTTTTTGTTGATGAGTTTTCAATTGGGATGAGCAGGATAAAGGGAAAAAGACCGAAGATGAATGCAAAGGAAATGAAAGAAGCCGGAAAGATTCTTGCAAAACTGCATAATGCTAATATTATTCATGGGGATTTTACTCCTGCGAATCTGCTTTTGCATAAGGGAATCAGCGTGATTGATTTTGGATTGGGATTCTTTTCCTCAGATATTGAGGATAAGGCAGTAGATGTTCTTACAATAGTTAAGGCAATTAAGAATCAGAAGGAGTTTTTACAGGCTTATTCTGCAAAAGCTGAGAATGCTGAAAAAATAATAAAAAGATTAGAGGAGGTAAAGAAAAGGGCAAGATACAGCTAATAAATTATGAAGTTCCTGCAAAACTCTTCTACTTTTGCCTTAGCCATTTCAATTTATTGTGGTTTCAAGCATTAGCCTGCTTTCTTTTATTCCTGGGACACTAAATGATTTGCAGAGCGCTCCTGCTTCCTCCCGTATTTGTGCTATTTTGCTTGAATCATCCTTGTTTTTCAATGCGTCCACAATCCAATGGCCCAGCTTTTCCATATCTGCTTCCTTCATTCCACGCGTGGTTGCAGCAGGTGTGCCTACCCTTATCCCGCTTGGATTCACAGGAGGATTTGGATCATCAGGAATTACCTGTTTGTTGACTGTGATTGCAACCTTGTCAAGCGTTGTTTCTGATTCTTTGCCGCTTAATCCGAAACTGGTTACGGTGTCTACAACCATCATATGATTGTCGGTACCATCTGTGATCAGTTTCGCTCCATTATCCATGAGAACTTTTGCAAGTGCTTTTGCGTTCTTTAATGCCTGGGTTGCATATTCTTTGAAAGCGGGCTGTCCTGCTTCATGGAGAGCGACTGCGATTCCAGCTATTGTATTCATATGCGGTCCACCTTGTAAACCAGGGAATACTGATTTATCTATGGTGCTTGCGAAATTCTGCTTGCACAATACCATTCCTCCCCTTGGACCCCTAAGAGTTTTATGCGTAGTAGTGGTCACTATGTCAAATCCAAAATCAAATGGATTGCGCATAACATCAGCTGCAATTAGGCCACCTATATGGGCAACATCTGCCATGGTTATTGCACCTACTTCCTCAGCAATTTTTTTGAAATCCCGGTAATCGTAGTCGCGGGGATAGCTTGTATATCCGCACAGAACTATTTTCGGCTTGGTTTCATGCGCTACTCTTGCAAGCTCATCAAAATCAATTCTTCCCTGCTCCTCTGGATGAGTTTTGTACCTTACGAAATTGAATATTTTTCCCATGTGGCTTACCGGATGGCCGTGGGTGAGATGACCGCCATGGCTCAAATCCATGCCTAAAACAGTGTCGCCTGGCTTAAGGAACGCGAAATACACTGCCTGGTTCATTGGACTTCCGGAAAGTGGTTGGACATTTGCATGCATGGCCCTGAAGAGTTTTTTTGCGCGCTCTATTGCCAATGTTTCTATAATATCTGTAAACTGGTTTCCCCCATAATATCTTTTTCCTGGGTAACCTTCTGAATATTTGTTCGTGAATACACTACCGATTGCCTGCAAGACCGCGGTTGAAACATAGTTCTCGCTTGGAATCAGTTCAACGCCCTCACTTTCCCTATCCATTTCAGATACTAATGCACCGTAAATTTCAGGATCAATTTGTTTAAGCCCCAATGATTCATTTTTCATAATGTCCACCTGGCGCGAATTCACATTGAATAATTATAAACATTCGCAAGACAGTTATAAACAAAAACAAAACTAATTTAAATCGCTTCTGAAGTATATGGATGGATAACTATGGCAATAGCTTGTATAATTGCGCTCGTTGTGTTCGCTGTAATGGGAATATTCTCAGCAAAGTATAGGGCCTATGCAAAGGAAGCTTTCCACTGCTTCTTTAATACAATTAGATTAAGGAAGTGCGATTCAGGACTGGATGAAAAGATAAGGGCAGAGGTAGTTTCAAGACTTCTTCCTATCTCAGCTCCTGCTGCAAAGACAGTGAATAAACATTTCGAGCTTTTATCCACTATTTTCGCACTCCTTATGCTTGTAAGTAGTGTATACTCTGCGATAGGATTGTACAATTTTTGGGCATTTGGAAATTGCAATGGGCAGCAAGGAGGCGCGTGCTTATTGAGTGATATTGCGAGTGGAGTAGTAATTAATCCGAATCTTCGCCCAACCAACAATATTGGGCAAAGTTTTGGGGCAGCGAATTACAAAGTAGTGGTTTATGAATTTGGTTGTTATTCTTGCAGTTATACGGCAGAGGAAGAATCAGTGGTGCAGCGTCTTTATCAAGAATATGGGGACCAGGTGCAGTTCATATATAAACCTTATCCGATTCCAAGCCATGCGTACAGTTTTGAATCTGCCTATTCTTCCTGGTGTGCATATGAACAGGGTAGCCAAATTTATATTCCATATAGAGAAGCGCTTTTCAACAAACAAGCAGAATGGCAGCAAGAAGGAAATGCTACTCTTCTTTCAATTGCAAAGAGTATTGATGGAGTAAATTATGAGGAATTTGAGAACTGCTTTTATTCAGGAAAATATGTTAATGATACCATGGAAGTGGTGAATGAAGGGCACGGATTAGGAGTTTACGCAACTCCTGTCTTCTTCATAGGAGATAGGCATTTCATAGGTATTACTAGTTATGAAGAACTGAAAAATGCAATAGAAGAAGAATTAAAGAAATAAGTGTGAATAATATACGGTGTGAAAAATGCTTAGTGAAAAGCTTAGAGAGGATTTTCCAATTATACAAAAATATAAGGATGTAATCTATTTGGATAATGCATGCACAACCTTGAAACCACAAGTTGTGATTGATGCAGTGAAAGCATATTATGAGGAATACGGGGGATGTGCAGGAAGAAGCGCCCATCGCCTTTCTAGGCTAGTGGATGAGAAAATAGTGGAAGGAAGAAAAAGGATAGCTGATTTTTTAGGAGCAAAGGCAGAGAATATTGTGTATACTAAAAATTGCTCTGAAGCAATAAATTTGGTTGCAAAAAGCTTTGATTTTTCAAAAAGAAAAAAGGTTGTGGGAACTATTCTTGAGCATCATTCATCCATGCTCCCTTTTGAGATTAAGGCTCTGAGAAAAGAGATTGAATTAGTGTATGCAAAGCCGCTTCCAGATGGGACTTTTGATGTGGAGCAGTATAAGGAGCTTATAGATAGAGATACGGCGCTTGTTGCGGTTCATCATACGAATAATACTTTAGGGACAAAGAATCCTGTAAGGGAAATTGCGAAAATAGCACATGAAAATGGGGCGCAGATTCTGGTGGATGCTGCACAAGGGGTTCCTCATTCTGAAATAAAATTTCAGGATATGGATGCCGATTATCTTACATTTTCAGGGCATAAGATGCTTGGGCCCACTGGAATAGGCGCGTTAGTTGCGAAGGCCGAAAGATTAGAGGAAATGCCTCCTTTTTTGGTTGGGGGAGATACTATCGAACAGGTTAAGACTGATAGTATTGTTTGGGCAAAACCTCCAAGGAAGTTTGAGGCTGGAATTCAGCACTATTCAGGAATTATTGGGCTTGGGGCTGCTGCCGAGTATTTGAAGAAAATAGGGATGAGGAACATAGAGGAGCATGAAAAGGAATTAGGAAAAGTAGCGTTTGAATTGCTTTCTAGTGAGCAGAAGCTGAAGATTTATGGGCCAAGAGAAGCAGGAAAAAGAACAGGAATATTCACATTCAATGTAAGAGGAATTACTCCGCACCAGGTTGCTATGATGCTCGATAAGATGAAGGGAATAGCTGTGAGGAGTGGAGTATTCTGTGCACAACCAGGAATGGATTTCATGGGCGCATGCGATGGGGCTGTGAGGGCTTCGTTCTATTTGTATAATACTAAAACAGAGATTGAGGTTTTTGCTGATACGCTGAAAAAAGTGGTGCAGATCGCATAAAATACATTTTTAAGCACTTTTAACCATATTCTATTCATGAGCAAACACAAATGGCGGCCAAAAGGATTGCCTCCTGGAATGCTAAGTAGACTCGAAAAGATTCCTTCATGGGACCGGGCCAAACGCTTGGCAGAAGCCGGATTCGACTTAGAACTGATCCAAAAGGCTGGCTCTTGTTCATTCGGGGAAACAGGCGTATCTTCCATACTTATGACTTTGCGGAATTATAATATATTTAAAGCTATTCAGGATGGATGTGCTGAATCGATTAATTTGACTGGATTGATTATGGAAAATCCGAAACCAGGGATTGAGATAAAGGAGAAAAGGGCAAAGCAGTATACATTAACCGGAATTGAAAAGGAAATTAAGTATTCAACTGACTGGTATCATTTTCGGCACGCGTTCCAAGGCAAGGAAACGCTGTTCGGGATATATTTTGATGCGCCAGTTGGAATGTTGTTAAACTATAAAGGAGTGCCGAATGCAGTTGTTGCGTTCTTTGCTGAAAAGGATGCATTGATGATCGCCCAGATTCAGGGAGTTAGGCAGCGGCCCGATCTATTGGTGGTAGATAAAAAGCTTGTGCCAGAACCTGGCGGAAAGAGCCTGCATGCAAGGGGCCTTTTCCCCATTGAGTGGGAGAAAATCCTTGTATCTTGCGTGAAGGAGCTGGCAAAAATACTTGAATTCCCGATGGTGGGCATAATGTCCGCAGACAAAGTGATTAAGCGCATCCACCCGACAAAGAGTTTCGATGTGGAAAAAGCGAGATTGAGGTACGATGGATTGGCCGGTTTGCTCGGGTTTGAGAAAGCTGAGAATGGCAATTTCTACAAACCGATAAACAAAGGTTAAACTTTAAAACCAGGACGGGGTAGCAGGATAATGGATCCATATAAAGTTGAGATTATCCCAGCAGAGAAAAAGAATCAGTTGATGTTCGGCCTGATGAAGAAAAAGCTATTTGAGGAAAAGGCGAACATTCACGGAACATGTGTTAAATTTTTCACTGATTGCAAGGAGTTTGCAAAAATGTGGGATAAAAATTTCCATGAAATGAGCGATGAGATTAGGCCGCATTGTAGGGTTTTTGCTGTAAGTGAGGGAAAAAGTTTGAAAGTTCTTTATGAGCCATTATCCAAAACAGTATTCATATTCAATTGTGATTATTATGGATGGGTAAAAAGCATAGCGCTTGCATTGGTTTCTGAGTTTATGGAGGATTTTGTTTCAGAACATAGAAGGTATTCTGTGCATGGCTCTTTGGTGGATTTTAAAGGAAATGGAATTGCGATTATGGGTCCTTCTGGAAGCGGAA
>JAHJBR010000180.1 GCA_018813445.1 Microcaldota archaeon
CTTAATAATCCAATAAGAATATAAACCAGTCTTGTAAAAGCCTTAACCTATGCAATTAATAGTGGCAGAAAAGCCGAAGGTAGCTGGAAAAATTGCAGCATTTATTGGCTCGAACGTTGTAAGGAAATCAGTAGGAAGCGTGGGCTATTACGAAACCACGGTTAATGGAAAAAAAGTAATTGTTGCTCCTGCTGTTGGCCACATATTCACTTTGGTTGAAAAGGAAAAAAGCAGAAACTACCCAGTATTTGATATAGAATGGGTTCCTTCCTACAAAGCAGATAAAGGCGCCTATTATACAAGAGGCTATGTGGAACTGCTCAACTTTCTTTCCAAGCAGGCAGATGAATTAGTAGTTGCAACAGACTTTGATATTGAAGGAAGCCTAATAGGCTATAATGTTTTCAGATTCTGCTTTGGAAAACCAGATGGAAAAAGAATGCGATTTTCAGCCCTTACTCCAAGAGATATAAAAGAGGCATATTCAAAACTTGAAACAATAGACCTTTCCAATGCATATGCAGGGGAAGCAAGACACATCTTAGATTGGTATTTTGGTATAAATCTTTCCAGAGCATTAATGAGTGCATTGATAAAAAACAAGAAATTCAAAATAATGAGTACAGGGAGGGTGCAAGGGCCTGCACTTGCGATTCTCGCTGAACGTGAACTGGAAATAAAAAATTTCGTTCCCACTCCATACTGGGAGGTATTCGCATACTCCAAAGATACTGAATTCAAACATGAAAAAGATCGTTTCCTGGAAGAAGCAGAAGCAAAATCTGCATTTGAGAAAATAGGTAAAGAAGGAAAAATAGACTCAGTGGAAAAAGAGGAAAAAACCGTATGGAACTACCCGCCATTCGATCTTACTAGCCTTCAGTTGGAAGCATACAAGCTTTTCGGCTTCGCACCTAGCCAAACCCTTAGTGTTTCACAATCCCTTTACGAAAATTCTTACATTTCCTATCCAAGAACCAGTTCACAAAAGCTTCCATATACATTAGGATTGGAGAAGCTGATAAGAAAAGTATCTGAAATAGCAGAATACAAGGAAAGCGCTGAAAAGCTGATTCAGAACAATTGGTTCAAACCCTACCAGGGAAAGAAAGACGATCCAGCGCATCCTGCAATCCACCCAACAGGAATATATGGAAAAATGGATGAAAAAGAGAAGAAGCTATATGATTTGATTGTGCGCCGATTCCTTTCAGTATTCGCGCCGCCAGGAAAGAAATTGCTTACAAAAGTAATTCTTAATAGCAATGATGAGCGCCTATCTGCCAATGGAGCAAAGCTTACTGAACCAGGTTGGACCTCAATTTATGGAAATTATTATACAATGGAAGACAAGCTCATAGCAGAATTCCTAGAAAATGAGAAAGTAAAAATAGATGATAAGAAGATGGAAGAAAAGGAAACCAAGCCTTCAAAAAGATACACTCAAGCTTCATTAATTTCAGAACTGGAAAAAAGGCGTTTAGGAACAAAGGCAACCCGCTCAGTAGTAATAGATACTTTATTCAACCGTGACTACATAAAAGGAAGAAGCCTTGAAGTAACTGATTTTGGAATGGCAGTCTATTCTGCGTTAAAAAAGGACGCACCAAGAATCCTTGATGAAGAACTTACAAAAAAAATAGAGGACGATATGGAAAAGATCCAGACTGGGGAAATGAAAAAAGAGGAAGTGATTGAGGAGGGGCGTGCCTTCCTTGCTGAAATCCTTAGCGATTTCAAGCAAAAAGAAATGGAAATAGGAAAAGATCTTGCTTCAGCATTGGAAGAGACTGAAGAAAGAGAAAAGACAGTGGGAAAATGCAATCTATGTGGAGGAAGCTTGAGGATAATTAGTTATAAGGGAAGTAATTTCATCGGGTGTTCCGGTTATCCGGAATGCAGAAACAGCTTTCCGCTCCCAGGTTATTCATTGGTAAGGCCCACTGGCAAGGTATGCAAACATGATGGTATGCCAATCGTTTTAGTATTGCGCCAGAAAATGAGATTTGAAATGTGCATTGCAAAAGGATGTCCTTCCAAGGCCAACTGGGGGAAGAAGAAAGAAGAGAAAGCAAAATCAACTAAAACAAAAACAACAAAGCCAAAAAAACCAAGCAAACCCAAAAAGGCAAAAAAACCCAGGAAAACCAAAACAAAAGACACATGATATTATTACTGACGTTCGCTCTCGGTTCCGAAACCAATTAAATGTCAGCCCAAGGGGGAAGTATCCCCCTTAGTTCCACGGCGTCAGACCACGTTATTAATTCTGATTCTTCGTTGAACGAACAGAAGAGGTCTGGCACCGTGCCAACACCGCCCAAACCCCCTCGTACCTGTTATTACTGACGTTCGCTCTCGGTTCCGAAACCAATTAAAATTTAGTAGTATATATCTATTCTGGCCGGGGAAAGCCTAATCTTTGTTGATACTATGAAAGAGGACATTTCATCTCTTAAGAATAAATTCTACGAATTCTTCAGCACGGCTTACACTGATAAAATAAACGTCGTTGCAGCACACTATCCAATCATGAAAAGCCTTAATGTGGATTATCGCGAGCTTGAAAAATACGATTATGATTTGGCAGATATGCTCGTGAAAAGGCCTGACGACGTGATAGCTGCTTCCGAGGAAGCCATAAGGATGCTCAACCGCACCATCCCAGACCATGGTTTGTTTTCTCCTTATGTGCGCTTCTTCAATTATCCTTCTGAAGGTCAACTTATAGAAAACATAAGTTCCAAGAACCTAGGTGAATTCGTATCCATAAAAGGCGTGGTCACAAGAAGAGCAGATGTGATGCACCGCATGCAAGTAGTCGTATACAAATGCATGGTCTGCGACTCGATGTATAAGGTCCCAGTAGAGCGGGATTTTGTGCCCATGCGAAGATGCGAGTCCTGCAAAAAAACAGCACTAAAACAGTTAGATGATGAAAGCAAGTTTATTGACCTGCAAAAAGCAGAAATGCAGGAACTTTTGGAAAGAGTACGGGGAGGAAGTCCTGCAGCCCGCCTTGAACTATGGTTGGAAGATGATTTGGTAAATTCATTTATCCCTGGGAACAATGTTGAAGTTACTGGTGTGCTTAGGCTCAAGCCAGCGCAATCCCAGAAAGGCAAACAAGAAATGGTTTTTGGCCGTTATTTGGATGTAAATTCTGTAAAGAATCTGAGAAGAGATTTTGAAGAATTGGAATTAACCAAGGAAGATGAAAAAAGAATTGTGGAGTTTTCCAAAGACCCTCAGCTTTCAAAGAAGATTTCAGAATCAATAGCCCCAACTATCTATGGATACAGTGAAATGAAGTATGCAATTGCCCTTCAAATATTTGGAGGGACCAAGGGAAAGACAAATAGAGGGCTCCCAATAAGGGACGATATCCACATACTGCTTATTGGTGATCCAGGTATTGCGAAAACCCGTGCATTACAAAGTGTAATGGATATTGCACCTAAGAAAATATACACAAGCGGAAAATCAGTTTCAGGAGTAGGGCTTACAGTTGCCGTAGAAAAGGATGAGCTTAGCGGGGGCGGCTGGACACTCAAAGCAGGTGCATTGGTGCTTGCAAGTGGAGGCCTTGCAGCAATAGATGAGTTCGATAAGATAGAAGAAGAAGATCGTGCATCCTTGCATGAAGTGATGGAAAGTCAGACCGTGAGTGTTGCAAA
>JAHJBR010000181.1 GCA_018813445.1 Microcaldota archaeon
GAAGCAATTTCATCTATAAAAAGCACTCCTTTATTTGCCCTATGAATAGCTCCATTCTCGACTCTCAAATGCGCCGGCGTCCCTAACCCTGCTGATTGCAATGGATCATGCTTTACATCCCCAAGAAGCGCACCTGCCTTTGTCCCAGTTGCATCCACAAAAGGAGCAGTTCTATTACCTGTATTATCCACTATTAGTTTGGGAACTATACTCTCAAAAGGACTCATTCTTTTATGCATCCCACTTACTAAAGAGGATATTGAGAAAATAAAGAAAAGCCCAAGAACAGTTGCAAGCAGCAACCACTTTGTATTCTCAGCTATATCTGTAAAAAAGAAAATCCCTATAAGCACAATTGCGGCTATCCCCAGAAGAAAATTAGGATTTATATTTCTTGCCTGCTCCAACTCTGGTTTCCTATATTGCATCATTCTTCTTCCCAAACCCTTTCTTAAAAGATCAGGAAGAAATGCGGTTTTGCCTTCACTTGTATATTTCTTTATGCTTTCCAATTCCATCGGATTATAATACTTCAAATATTGCCTATTCTTGCTCAAAAATACTGCATTCGGATAGGTGGGAATCACACTTATCTTAGGTTGATTCTCATTCACATTATTCGGAAATGCAAGTATGTCCTCCAAACTCTGATTAGGCATCAATTCAGCCATTGCCTGCGCAAGCATACTTTTTCCAGTCCCGGGAGAACCTATAAGAAGCACATTCCTCCTTTGCCTTGCTGCTTTAGTAATTATCTCCACTGCTTTTTCTTGCCCCAGCACCTGATCTATCAGACGAGGAGGCACAGGAATATCTTCTGTTGTATTAAAATCACGCATAAAAATCACACATCTACTCAGTTCTTACATAAGTAGTTTTAATATCTTTCTTAATTGTTAGGCAGTTATAAATTTTTCCGGCTAATTACTCAACATGCCTAGGACAGTAGACCTATATCAAGATCAGGGCACTGCGCAGGAAAACCTAAAAAAACAATATTCATTGACTCCTCAAGCCGCAGAGCAGGAAATGCGGAAGGAATTGGGCCAATATTATTCCTATTTACCTAAATTTGTAGTGGATATTGCTTGTAGAGTAAAAGATCCACGGGCAAAAATAAGACAGATTAAACAGGCATTTTTAGCAGTGTCCGAGCCAATAAAAACAGAAAGTTGGAGTTCTCGTGCACCTGCTGCTCTTGCCGCACTTATAAAACACGATTTCGCAGCCAAAAAATTTTTACAAAATCCTCAAGCAATAGTAAATAATTTTTTACTAATTATGGAATCACAAAAAGACAAAGGTAATCTATATGGGGACATATATACTCTTAAGAGTCTATTGAAGCATCCAACAGCAGCACAAATTTTTTTACAACAGCCGGAATTCTTCACTTCAGTATCGTAATTTGCAAAAGAAAATACCTATATCGCCTTTTCTGTACTTGATGTCTTGCTCAAACATGATTTCGCAGCCAAGCAATTAACTAATGAACCAAATAAAATTCTTAATGCATTAAAGATATTATGCGATTATATTTCCACTGATTTTGCGAAAAAAATTAAAGATGGAGAAGATCATTCTGCTTATCGGCTTTATGTTGAAGAAGCATTCAATTCTTTACTTCGATATGATTTTGCGGCCAAAGAATTCCTAAATAATACAAACAGAGTAATAAGTACGTTTAATTCAACCACAAAATATGTTGATCAGTATTTGCCTGAATGCTTTAAAGAGCTTGAGGATTTATTTAGAACTCCATCCATATCCAAAGTTTTCATAACAAAACCCAAAGTATTTGCATCTATTTTCCATGCCGCAAATCCTACTTTTTTCCGCACAGCAAGCGGCCTTAAGCAGCTATTAGACTCACAGCCAGAGGTTGCAAAACTATTTGAAACCAAGCCAGAAATTTTTGCTTTAATCGCCGAGTCTGCAGGCGAATCCACATCTGATGTTTTTTTTGGCATGTTAGATATCCATGCATTTGCCGGAGAATCTGCAAAAAAATTGTTGGAAACAAGCCCAGAGATGTATCTATCAATTGCCAAATTCTCAAGAGGTAATGCTAGGAGCGTTTTTGATACTCTTATAGAAAAGCTACAAGACGATTCTCTAACAAAAAAGCTCCTAGAAAATCCAAAACTTTTCACTGATATTTTTGAATTTTTAATCAGAAAAACAAAAAAATTAGATTTATCTATGAATGCCGTGACATTTATCACATTGGCCATAATCAATGACCCGAATTCAACAAACCCAAAGACTATAGAGACTCTTGATAATTTATTAGATGCATTTTCTATGCAGGATTCAAAAACCACAAAGGAAATTTTCCAAGACCTCGTATTATTCTCAAGACATCCAGAAAAAATTCCAGTAATGCTTAGTTTTTATAATAGACTTGTAACTATCTCTGATAAAAAAGCTCACTCTCCAACAGGATTCATAGGTTTAATGCAAGTCTATCCTGAGATAAAAGCCAATATAAAAAATATTTTCACTAATCTAATTGAAAACAATGTTGATTTGGAAAAAGATCATATTTTTGATTTACTCTGGCTTATGCGTATAACCAATGTTGTTCCAAATAAAGCATACGAATATTTGCATCAACAATATCTTAAAATACCTAAAGGCTCATCCCTTTCACTTGAACAGGCATTACTTCTAAACATTGAGTCAGACATAAGTTTAGCCGAGTTATTAAAACGCTTTAAAATTGATTTAGGTATATCAAAACCAAAAGATATTGAAGATGTAAGATTACGAATTAACAATATTGATCCGATCTTAGGAGACCGATTTCTTTATTTAATCGTTCAAAATTTGGTTTCAAATACTAAAGCAATTAGCGATGTTAACAATTCCATTAAATATGCAGAATATTTAATGGCTCGTCCATCTAATAATTCAGATGTAAATACTTATTACAGAAACCTTGCCAAATTCCTTATCAACCGCATTGTTAAGCTCGTAATGAGCGAAAAAAGCATTGATCCTGAATTATTGAAGGACATATCACAACGTCTTTCATCTCTAGGAGTAAATATACCAAAAAAACAAGGCCGCGCAACCAAATTCCTTAAATACATATTCTCCGGACAAGCTGGACAAGCTGTTGGAAAAGCTACTAAAAAGCTTAATCCATTAGCCACAAAATCAATAGCCCGTTTTTCTCCTGATTTAACGACTACTGAAAGCCCTCTTCCAATTAAAATGCGTGATGGCTCCACAGTATCTCAGGTTTCAATAGCTGGATATAATATTGATATTTTGGCAATAAGATCATCCAAACAAAAATCCAAAGTTGGTTTTGAAGTAAATGTAGGTGGAGGCGTTTCGGTTCCTAATCAATTGAGACCCATTGCTCTTGCAGTGGGTGCATATACAACTGGTCGAGGAAAACCAACTGAATTCTGCGCTATGAATGGAAAAGTTGTTAATGATTTAATCTCAAACAGAGAAGGTTTGCTTATAATTAGTGCAAATGGTGAAGCCACAATTGAAGATATAAATACCATATTGTCTGGTTTTGATATCGAAAAATGGGAGCAGTTCCTAAAGAAAATCAAAAATCAGCAGCTAAGCGTTATGCAGCAGCATCTTTTGCTTTATCAAAATGAAATCGCTTTAAGTCCAGTTAATTCCTCACATGTAAGAGATAACCGTAGAATATTTGTGACAACTAATGATTCTTATATGATTTTGGATGTAAAAAATGTTACATTATATGAAGCTGCATTAATAGCTAAAAAGTTAGGTGGAATTTCAGCAGTTAATTTAGATACTGGTTATTATGACTATGCTGCTTATTATGATTCAAAAGATACACCTACCTTTATTGGAACAATGGATAGCGGTATATTATCTGGGGCAAGCAACTTAGTATATATTTATCCAAAATAAGAACTGTTCAACTAATGCACCTAATTCCTCTAAACAAAATCTCAGGAGAAATAAAGCTTCCATTATGCTTCATCCTCCTTCCTATCCCCCCAATATTCCTGAATAATTCAAAAATATTCCCACTTACCATAAACCCTCTTACTGGGATTCTTTTCCCATTCTCATGAAGAAATGCAGTACTTACTTCTGCCCCAAAATCCCCGCTCAAAAGATTCGCAGTATGCAGCCCATGCATGCTCTCAATTTCCACCCATTTCCTGGGCTTTTCAAAACCCATCCCACATCCAACAACCGTATTCGAATCCCCTATCCCTGGCCTTTGCCTATATGAACCACGGGAACAGTTTCCTTTTTTATCCACTTCTGCAAATGCAGCGCTCTCACCATCATAATAGAAATCAGTAACCACTCCATTCTCCACGAGCCTTGTTTCCCTACTTGCAACTCCCTCCCCATCAAACGAGCTCATTGCACTTCCATCTGCAAATGGATCATCTGAAATACACAAACATTCATGAAATTCCTGCACTCCTTCTTTATCCCATAATTTGGAAATCTTTCTTCTCTTCAAATCCCCTGAAAAAGAATAAAGAAGCATATCGACCAAAGATCCAAGAAGCTCATGGGAAAAAATCACATCATAACTGCCTGCCTCCAATCTCTTCGGCTTGCTCATCTCCTTTGCAATTATCCCAGCCCTTTCCCCTATGCCCTTCCAATCCAAAGGCATTTTCCAAGAAGAATATTCTGCGCTTCCCATCCCTTCCCCATCCTTGGCTTCTGCATAAACACTTACCTGAGTTATCCTATCCTTCCCAGAAAGCAAGGAACTATTTGCAATCTTGCAATCATACTCCGCACACTCGCATATTATCCTTGAAACAGCAGCACTATCTTCAATTCCTTCAACAACCTGATCCAACTTTTCCTTCAACTCATTTTCTTCAATTTCTGCAACCCTTTTATCAAAACACTCCACTTTCTTATACTCCTGCTTTTCCGCAAACCTAAACTCTGATTGCGCAGCAGATTTTGAAATTTCTCGTGCATTCATTACTGCTTCTGAAAAAGAAGATCCTATATTGCAAAAAGAAAACCCTATCCTTTTGTCTTCAAGCACCCTTATTCCCAACCCCTCATCTACCCCCAAATTTTTCACTTTCAACTGCTTTTCCGCATACTGAAAAGTCAAACTCTTGCTTCTAGACCAAAATATTTCTCCTTCCTTTACTCCCAAGGAATGCAGCATTCTCAAATAATCTTCCATATCACAAACCACATTAGTATCTACTCCGTATGAACTCATTCGATCCTCTCCAAAAACATCTTTACTTTTCCCATAAACTCTTCTTCATTTCCATTATTCTCAATCTGCGCATCGCATTTCCCAATCAATTCTTGCAAACCCCATTTCCTTTCCACATCATCTGCCCATCTCAATCCATGTAAATCAGTAGGATCGCTTGCCTTTCCCCTTTTTGCAGTCCTTTCTAATCTTTTCTCTTCATCTGAAACTATCGCAACGCACACAACATCATCCAATTTTCTAAAGACCTCAATCTCAGAAATACTTCTCGCTCCAATCACTATAACTGCTTCTGGCTTTTTTAAGAATTCTGTTATTTTCTCTGCAAGCATTTCCGCAACAATTCCCTTTCCTTTCTTTTCCCTAAGCTCAGTTGCAAATTTCCTTACTGATTCATTAGTCCTTTCCAAACTCAACTTCCCCATTTCCTCAAGCACAGGTTCGCTCATCTCAAATATCGGAAAACCAAGCTCTTTCGCAACCTTTCCAAATAAGGATTTTCCGCTTCCCCTAAATCCACAAACAGAAATAATCATGAATGCTGTTCGCATGTTGGATTATTAAGAATTTCTCCGGAAACAATAAATATGGGAGGAACAATATTCCAGGAAAATATCAAAATAGTGCCGGCAATCCCGGGTTTGGTTGAAAAAATCTCAAAAATCATAAATGAGAACGGAATGAATTCTGCTGCTAACCCCTTGGAATATGCAACTGCAATATGCATAGCCTTGAAGGCAAACGGACTTGATCCCAGAAAGTGCCCCCATATAGTAAATCTGATTCTTTCAATAATCGCGCATGAAAGCGGATTCAGGGAAGTTGCACCCCTTGTTTATAGGAACGGCATGAAATGGATAGATGAAACAGTTTTTGATTCAAGCACACTCGGTCCCATGCAAGTAAGAGTAGGACTTGCTAAAAGACTGGCTGAACTGGGCAAGCTGCCTAAATTAGGAGATACCAGAGAAAAACTCGGAACCGTGCAATTTGGATTGCTCGCAGGAATAACGCATCTAGTCAACATACTAAGGACTTATAATATTGACATGATGCCCTTCACCAGTTCTAAAGCAAATGAAATCGCAGGAACCTATGCACAGTTCATATTTGCGGATTACCAAAGCGGCGAATTTTCCTCAAGAATGGCCGCATACCAAGACACTACAAACAGGCTATTGGAGAAACAAGGGCTTCCGCGCATTTCGGTCGATGGCAATATGGGAAACGCCACTTATTCAGGAATAAGGGCGCTTATGGACCTAGGCATTATAACCGCAGATCAGGAAGAGCGCCTGAATTTCGCTAGGTCGACAACCAGAAATGCTCCATTCATAAAATTTTTCAAGCTTGGAATATTCAAACAGCTCAGAGAGATAAGAGAACGTGAATTCAAAGTCGTAAGTCCAGACTATGAAATCCCTTTTGATTCCAAAACCAGCGGCCATCCAGTACTGAGAAACAGGCCAAAAACCACAGCGGAATACGTAGATATGTGCATGAATTTCTACAGGAAGCTTGAAAGCGAAGAAGGCACAATCAAAACCAAGCGCAAGCTCACCAGCCGATGATATAATAAATAATTCTGCTGTATTATTCTCATGAGACTTTTCATCGCAATAGATCTTCCACCTTGGATAATAAGGAGTTTGGATGCAGCCCAGCATGAGC
>JAHJBR010000182.1 GCA_018813445.1 Microcaldota archaeon
TACCATATTTTATAAGTACGAACATTGCTTCTTGAGCATATTGTATATTGGAAGACATTATTTCTGCTGTTGATTTACCGTCTCTCCAGAGTTTCAATTCGTTCTTGAAATAGATAAGCATGTTTCTAGCCACGGAAAGTACAGCATATTTTCTTCCTTCTCTTACTAATAATTCTGCATTCGTTCTGAAATTTTCCATGCGGACCATCCAATTGCGGATTGCGCTTTCTGGATCAAGAGGCATTTTGGAAATAGTGGGTCTGGAAGACGGAGTTTCTTTAGCTGGTTGAAAAGTAGTTTTCATAAAATCACACATAAGATAATGTTAAAAAAGGTTTAAAGTTTATTCTGCGAAATCGGATTATGAATATTCTTTTAAACGGAAAAATGCTTGCGGAAAAAATCATTCAGGAAATTAGAGAAGAATGTGAAAAATTAGAAATAAGGCCTAGACTAGGGATAGTTCTTGTTGGAGATAATCCTGCATCCCAGATATATGTGAAAAAAAGATTGAAAATGCAGAAAAGGCAGGCATGGAAGCTGAGCTTTTCAAATTGAGTGAAAACGTAAGCGAGAGGGAAGTTTTGGATTTGGTAAGGAAACTGAATAATGATGAAAAAATAGATGGGTTTATTGTGCAGCTCCCTCTTCCCAAACAAGTGAATTCAGAAAAAGTAATTGAATCATTGGATCCGAAAAAGGATGTTGATGGTTTTCATCCAGTAAATATGGGAAAGGTGATGGCTGGAATTGATGGATTGCGGCCTGCAACTCCTTCTGGAATAATGCGGTTATTGGATGAATACAATGTAAACTTAGAAGGAGCGAACGCAGTGGTTGTGGGAAGAAGCAATATTGTTGGAAAACCCATAGCGATGATGCTTTTGCAGAGAAATTCCACTGTTTCTATTTGCCATTCAAAAACTAAGAATATTGAGGAGTATACACAAAATGCAGATGTACTGGTTGTTGCGGTTGGGAAGCCAGGGCTTATCACAAAGGGGATGGTTAAGCAAGGGGCTTATGTAGTTGATGTTGGGACAACAAGAGTTGATGGAAAATTGAAAGGGGATGTTTGCGAAGATGTTAAGGAAAAGGCAAATCTTTCCCCTGTTCCGGGAGGAGTAGGCCCGCTCACTGTAGCGATGTTATTGTGGAATACGTTGAAAGCGGCGAAAACTAAGGCAGACAAGTGAATTCGAACTCCTAAGGTATTCCAAAACTCGAAACCGGATGTTGAAAACCATGGGTTTTCGACAGCTAGTCGTCAACAGACGACTGGAAACCGGAAACGGTCAGGCGCTCAGCTAAACAATCAGGTGTGCAGGAAAACGGTCTTGATCAGCGTCTGGCCCGCTCACTGTAGCGATGCTTCTGTTCAACACGTTGAAAGCTGGAAAAAATAGAATTAAAAAATAAAACTAGGATTCGTCTTCCTCGTCTTCTTCAAAGTCCTCGTCAAAGTCTTCGTCTTCCCAATCTTCGTCTTCGTCTATTCTGAAGGAATTCATGTTCTTCACCATATTATTATGTTCGCATATTAGTAACGAAAGTAATATAAAGATATTTATATTCAACCGCATAAACTGTTTTGATCAGTCGATATATGCTGTATTGGGTGTGTGATTAGTTAGTTGCGGTTTGGCATACAAATTGAGCATAAATTAGATGCAATAAAAAGATAATCTATACATAGGAGTAGATTACAATGGGCATACAGGAAAGAATACGGGAGCTTGAAGATGAGATAAAGCGCACCCAGAAAAACAAGGCAACAGAGTTTCACATAGGGCTTCTCAAAGCAAAGATAGCGAAGCTCAGAAGGAATATCATCTCCACTGGGAAGGGGGGCGGAGCGCATTTTGATGTGAAGAAGAGCGGGGATGCAACCATTGCGATAATAGGATTTCCAAGCGTGGGAAAATCCACTCTTCTTGGAAAAATCACTTCAGCAGAAAGCAAGACAGCCGCATATGAATTTACTACACTTACCTGTGTTCCTGGGATGCTAGAACATAAGGGTGCAAGGATGCAGATTCTTGATCTTCCAGGAATAATTGAAGGTGCAAAGGATGGGCGAGGAAGGGGAAGAGAAGTTATTTCAGTCGCTAGGAATTCTGATTTGATATTGGTTATGCTGGATGCAAGGCATCCTGAGCACTATGAGGTTATTGTAAAGGAGCTTTATGGGATGGGGATAAGATTGAATACTTCTCCCCCAGACTTGACTATCAAGAAAATGATAAGGGGAGGGCTTATTGTGAATAGTACGGTTAAGCTCACCAAGATTAATGAGAAAATAATAAAGGGGATATTGAACGAGTATGGTGTGCATAATGGAGATGTGGTTGTAAGGCAGAACATAGATACAGATCAGCTCATAGATGTGCTTGAAGGAAATAGAGTTTATCTTCCAGCAGTAGTTGCAATGAATAAGATTGATTTGGTTAGTGAAAAGGAATTGCGGAAAAAATTAAATATTGAATACATTCCGATTTCTGCGGAAAAAGGAAAAAATTTGGACTTACTAGTGGATACATTTCATATGAAGCTAGGTTTTATGAGAATCTATACAAAACCACACGGAGAGGAAGCAGATATGACTGAGCCTTTGGTGGTTAGGAAAAATATTTCAATAGGTGAACTATGTAGAATTCTTCATAGGGAAATGTATTCAACTTTTAGATATGCGTTAGTTTGGGGGAAAAGCGCAAAGCATTCTGGACAAAGAGTAGGCTTGGAGCATAGGCTGCAGGATGGGGACATTGTGTCAATAGTAAACAAATGATTAAATAGAAAAGTAAAGCACTGCCACATCATCGATTACACTGTGGTTTTTTGCTTCCTTCATAGAGCTTTTTACATGCACGTTTATTCTTTCTACCGCGTTCAATGCGTTCCTAGCTCGGATTAAAACATCGCTGAATTTGGATTCATCACTGATCACTTGTCCAGCTGCAAGATTGAGCGTGCTTTTCCATGCGCCGCTGCTTGCAATAAGTAAATTAGAGTATTGAGAAATGTCCACGGATCCAATATGCGGTGCGCGGAGGGTGAAGCTGGTCTGCACAACCTTGAAGCTTCTTTTTCCTTTCATTCTTTGCGTGAATCCACCTAAATAAAGGTAAGGGTACTTCAATTCCGCATAGAGCTTTTCTAGTTTGTCTGTAAAAAATAGTTCATCCCCGACTATGCGTTTCATTTCCCCAGTTGGAGTGATTCCGTACACACGATTGTTGCCCATGTTTATGTAAAACAGAGTAGTGCCCATAATTATTCCACAGGTTGCGCTTGTGCCACAAAAACCTTTTACGCTCCTGCTGATTTCAGAATCTGCTTCTTTTGCAAAATTTTCAAGGAACGGAAGTATATCTTGTTTTTTTGGAACTGCAGAAAGCTTTTCCCTAAGGATATTTGCAGCTATTGAAGACGGAAGATATTCGAAGCCACGTTCATCAAATCCATCGAAAAGAGCGAATACCGCGCCTCTTTCCCCATCCACATATATTTCCCGAAATAGAATTGAGCCGCTTGCTTTTGTTGTTTTTCTTTTTCTTGGGCATTTATCCACAACTGCTGCTGCGGATGAGAATTCCAAATAGGCACTGGTTTTGTCGAATATTGATGCTCCGGAAAGAAATATTTCTTCGCTTTTTGAGATTCCATTGAATTGGAATTTGGATATGATTTCGAAAAGCTGGTCTGATTTAGATATGTACTGCTTCCTGAGCTTTTTACTTTCCCTATGTTCCCATTTCTTTCCTTTTTTCCTTAAGGGAATAAGCTTGAATTCTACTTTTCTCCTCAGGTTTTCATCCAGCTCTGCAAGGGACATGAGCTTCTGTAAATCAGAGACGCTTATGTATTCTCTTTCTTCAAATTCTTTTCCCACTGCACGGGCGATTATTCCCTTGTATTGCATATCTTCAAGCACTTGCTTTGCAGTGTGGGAAAAATCAGGCAGCATTATTTCTCCACTTTCCTTTTTCAAGGATTCCAAATCCTTTTTTTTCCTTTCAAATATTTGTTCCTCTAGGAGAGATTGTTCCAGTTCTCTGGAAACTAGTTTGGCCATGGTGCATTTTCAGAGATTAGGTTTATAAATGGTTTGAAAATTTTGGGAAAGCAAGTATTTCTATTCTAGTTTGGATTGGCCTTCTGTTTTCACTTCCCTAAAATATTGCCTAAACTTATCTGTAAGGAAAAGACGTTTTGTTCTTCCTGCTTTCACTTGTCTTATAAATCCGTTTTCAGCAAGTTCGCGCACGTCATCGTAGATTTGGCTTCCTATTTTTTTTGCAAGATGACTTTTGAATGCGCCATCATGTTTTGAGAGATATGCAAGCGTGCGCAATGCGTGCTTGCTTACTTCGGCTTGCTGGGCAAAGGAGCGAACTCCTTCTGAGTATTCCGATTTAAGACGCATTATCCATTTTCCGTCTGTTTCAACTATTTCCACTGCGCTTCCCATTTGAATATAATCGTTCTTCAGTTCTTCTAATATGTTTTTTACAAATCCAGGGGCAGCTACACCTATAAGGCGCATGAGTTCTTCTAGGCTCATGCTTCTTGAAGATACAAATAATGCACCTTCAATCATTCTTTTCTTTTCTGTATCCATTTATTTCGCCTTTTTAAGAACCTGATAAGTTCCTTCGTATAGCTTATTTCCTTGGAGCTATTCTGCTTTCCTGAAATAATGTTTTTAATCTTATTCGCAATTCCTAATGAAGCCATGCGTGATGTTTCAATCTCAAATATTTTTGAATTTGGATATTTTTGTTTTGAGAGCTGAGTACAATAGTCGAGCAGTTCTGCAAGCATGTTCTCTTCAATCTTGCTTTTTTTATACCCACGCTTGCGCATTCTTTTCTCAAGTTCTTTTGGATTACAACGCAGAACTATTACATAGGCTGCTGGAAGTTGGATTTCGCAGGCAAGATGGCCTTCAATAATCAAGTTTTTTTGTTTTTTTGTTTCAGGAATCAGAGATCTTCTTAATTTTTTCAAATCTACTTCCTTAGGATTTATGTTTTTTACATAAAGCTTTTTCCTATTTACAAAATCTTTTATGTTTAGGATCTCATAATTCAGTAAATGGCCAAGGTGTTTGGCTACTGTGGTTTTTCCGGTTGCAGGGGTTCCTGTAATTATAATATGCATAATCTCACAGGGATTTATTGAGTTTAATAAGGTATTTTTTCCCTTGTTCCAATGTTTTTCGGCCTTTTTCTGTGAGATGATAGTATTTCCTTCTTTCCTCGAATTCAGATTTTATAAGAGCTTCTGCTTCAAGTTTGTAAAGCACCATGTATATCATTACCATGTGTGGTTTGAAAGAATATTTTTTCTCCATTTGGTCTGGGAGAGCATATGCGTAAATCTTCTTCTGCTTTTTTATCAAGGAAAGTACATATAACCAAATATTTCCATGAGTAAGTGAACTCTTAAGTCGCTCAAACGGCTTGGTTACCATCAAATCATCATTCTTCTCCAAGTATGAGCTTATTGGGTTCGCTGGGAAGCCCGTGTTTGAACCTATAGGATTCAAGGATGTTCATTGCGCGTTGAACCTTTTCTGATTTTTTGCCGATAAGGTCTTCATCCAGGAATTCTGGGTAAAGGCCAAAATCTGCAAGATTACTGGAACCATCCTGGATCATATTATCTATTATTTGCACCAGTATTTTTTTTCCTTTTTCATCAGAGCCCCAAACGCTGAGTGCGAGCGCTACTTGATTTATGAAATGGTCTTGGTCTTTCGGGCCCATCTTTTTCCAGATTGAGATTAGCTTCTTTTTTTCAGGTACTTTGAAATCCGAGAATATGTTCATGCGATCGCCTTTCTTCCAGAAGTGAGCTTTACTCCAATTGATCTTGCAGTTGGTTTTATTCCGTTTTCAAATACTAATTCTCGTGCAAGCTTTACATTCTTAGGAGTTAGGTATTTTGCCCAGTCTTCGCCTTGCTTGGTCTTTTTAAGCTGGAGGTGCTTGAAACGCCCAGATTCAAGGAATGTTTCAGGCTGATGGTTTTTGACTTTTCTGCCTTCTGCAGAAATACGAGCAATCACTTCAGAAAGGTCTTTTCCTTTTTTCTTTACCATCAGAACACCGGAATTATATCTGCTTTATAATTATAAAGTTTTCCTGCAGGCGTTGTAAATAGAATTCAGCTGATTTTCAGCATATTGAGTGGAATCCATTTCCCGTTCATATATTGATAGAGCTTTTTCGCAACCGAATCATAGACAAGGCTGGTCTTTGCGGCAACCGTAATCGGGCGGTCTATTTCTATACTGATTATGTTTCTGGTCCAGTCGAATTTCTGGCCGAATGGATTGCGCTCGATTATGTATATTGCCTGGCGCTCTTTTTTCCTATCTTCGCACCATTGGATTACTTCTTCCACTTCTTTTTGTGTTGCTGGCATGTTTCTACCTCGTTTTATTTTTTATTGTTGATTCTGCAATCTTTATGAATTCTTCTGCGAACTTGAACATATTTTCTGCCTCTTCCTTGCCAAGATTGAATAGGGCGCCGTATTGCACATCATGGCGCTTTTCGCGGTAAACGTCCAGAAGATCTATATGGTGCTGAGTAAAGGAACTTTGATATTTGGATTGTATATAACGGGCAACACATGCATGGCTCTTTTCCCTATATCCATCTCGGAAAAGGATGGCTCTGGCTGAATTGAATACAGCTAGATATGCCATTATCGCAACCGCATTATATCTCTTGGCATTCAGCACAAGTTTTGCATCTTCTAGGGATTCCATCGCTTTTGCCAAAGAAGCTATGGCCTGCTCCTGTGACGGAATGCCCTTTCTTAACAACCCTTTTTCTACACACTCCTCGAAATCAATCAATGAACTCACCTTCCAAAAGGAATGAATTCCGCAATGAAGAATAAAAAACAGGATCCTTGCCATTCAATTCCCGCAGCATTTCCGGTGTTAGATAGATTATGGATGGTTCTGCGCCCAGTTTTTCCCTCACTAATCTGGATAGGCGCGCCTGCTGTTCTATTGTCGGAATTTTGTCCATCTTTAGCCAAAGATCAACATCGCTCGTTTCCATGTTCGTGCCGTTTGCCCAGCTTCCATAAAGTCCCATGCCTCTGAAATTGACTGCCTTTTTCATTGCAGGGAGAAGCTCGGACAATGTAGAAATGTTGAGAAACATTTTTAGTACTCTTGCCTGCGGATTGGCGAGAGCTACTTTTGAGTTTCGGAGTATCTGGTTTTTCCTTAGCATAACCAATAGGTTTGAAACAAAACTTGGGGAAAGATGCAGACTTGCGGCGATTTTCCTTACTCTTATTTCCTCATTTGGATGTGAAAGCACATGGGAAAGCGCCTTGACTTTTTGTTCTGTGGATAGGAGTTTACTTATCTTCATAGAATTATTATAATGTTCTCAATTTAAAAACATTTTGTTCTCTTTTTGAGAACAGTCTGTTCGCATTTGGAGAACACTTATAAGATTTAAACCCCTTCTGACCATAATATAAAACATGCAAACAAATGCACCCACTCTTAGGAATAATGCTTTCTCTGAGAGAATGCGATTGGCTAACGTGCTTAGGGCACATACATGCCAACTCTCAGCCCTAAACGAAAGATATTGGACCATAATCGGGTATGGGTCGATTGGTGCAAAGGCCGATGAGCTGATGAAAAAAGCATGGGCAGTAGAACGCGCAGGATTTGAGCTCAACCACAGGACCGTGCTTGCTATGGGCTTTTTTGAGGATTTCAAGAAAAGGAATAGAATTTATGCGGCTTTGGGGCGGAGCGCTTCGGGAAAGCGGAATTGTATTCATGGTTGCTGATTATTATGGACAAAATCAACTTTCCAAATATGCGCGTCCAATTAAACTGGGTGAAAGAACATTGCAGGTGTATGAAGTCAATGTCAACGTAATCGCGAGCGAACGACAGCAGAAGGCGGTGATAGAGATAAACACTGATTGACTGAATTCCGAATGCTTTTAAGCGCTTGCGGCCGAAATAGCATTATGCCTTACACTTTTAATGACACGATGAACGATGCACGTAAGATAGCAAAATGGTTGGATCTAAATGCAGGCAAAATAAAGGAGGGTCGTGCGAGGCTTATGGTAAATATAAAGGTTGATGAAAAAACCGCGCGTTCTCAGAAGAATTTCTTTTCAAGCGATTGCTTCAACCAACGCGAACTTGAATGGATCACCGAAAATAAGGAAAAGGTGAAAGAAGCGCTCGTTAAAATCTGTGGGACTAAGGGTTGGGGAACTGGCAGCGCCGGATTCGAAAGAATGCTGAAATGGATAAAAGATGAGGCTTCAAAGGATATCCCTAGCAGGGTGCCTGAAAGGAGCGGAGGCGCACCTATATCTCTTGCGCCGATTATACCTTTAGCTACGATGCAAGCGATAGCTGAAACAAGCCGTTCGGACGGAGGTGCTCTTAATACTTCAACGGTGCGCACCGAGTTAGCTGAGAAAAGGACTAGGAAAATTAATGATTATGAAAGGGCAGCCGAGCTTGAGGATAATGGCAAGTATGCTGAAGCGGCTGTGATTTACAGCAAGATCTGCAAAAGGCAGCCTAACAATCTGCTGGCATTTGAGAAAAGAGCGATGTTTGAACTGCGCAGACGGCAGATAGATATGGCACTAACACATCTTACTATGGCGATAGATATAGGTGAAAGATTGCAAAAAGCAGAGGATTCACGGCCGCTGTTAGGCAGTGCGAAGGAGCGGCCGCGTTATTCCAGTTGGAAAGAGTACAGAATGAATCCTGATAGAAAAGCACCCTATCGAGGGGCAAGTGCTGAAACCTATGCAACACGTGCAGTAATATGGGCAAAAAAGGGCGAATATAAAAAAGCTAGCGATGACATGAAACACGCACTTGAGTTATGTGAGATCAGTGATCCTAGGCGCGAGAAATGGGTTGAAATGGCAGATACGCTAACCAAGTATTTCGCCAAGCTGGGAATGCGGCCAAAAAAACCGAAGTTCGGAATGGGTTTGGGTAATCCTGAAAAGGAAATAAAGTCCTGGGACTGGGACGAAGCGATCGCATGAACTGGAAGTTATCGGAAAAACTGGTAACAGAAATGGTTTAAAACATTTCCAAGCATATTGAATCATATAAGAATAGATGGAATTTTGTCTCTTAAAAAACAAGTAGAGTAATAATTCTAAAAAGGTGAAAAATATGGCAAAGCAAGTAGGAGGACAGGAAGGATATGTAATGGGCGAGGGAACCTCGCGTGTATTGGGAAGAGATGCAATGCGCATAAATATCGCGATAGGATATGCCGTAGCTAATATAATCAAAACTACATTGGGTCCTAAGGGAATGGACAAAATGCTTGTTTCTGATTTGGGAGATATTGTAATCACTAATGATGGTGCAACAATTTTAGAAGAAA
>JAHJBR010000183.1 GCA_018813445.1 Microcaldota archaeon
AGGCTAGCCTCCATGAAAATTTTGCAAAACCCTGACGCGCTTGGCTGCGCCGCCCACTCCCTTTCGGGCGGCGCATGGGGAAAGAGAGGTGAAAATAATAAATAAGGGCGGAATATGCGAGAAGGATTGTTTTATTCTCTTCTTTTTTTTATGGATTTAACAAAATTTTCCAACTTTTCTATGTCATTTTGAAAATCAACAGGAGAAGGTATGCTACCTCTTGCTGCAGGCGCTGTATCATGGGCATCAGTAACAGACGAACATTTTGTCATAGCGTCATCAATAACTTTATAATCATTATTTGCGAAGTCACCAGCAACAGCTTTTAGGCGTTTTGTTTGAATACCATATGCAAATCTTGAGACAGCATAGTTTAAAACCACTTCTTCTATAGCTCTTTCCCAAGCAGACCTTAGTCTACTATAACATCTTTCAATATATTTATTGTATTTTTCACTCCCCTCACTTTGAATTGAGAGAGATTCTTGCTGCATGTTTTTTAACATTCCTATTTTTCCATTTGTATTGCAAACTGAAAATGGTTTTTCTGTTACCAGTCCAGAAGCGTCGGGGGCAGATTCTAATGCCTGCACATAAATATCTTTAAGACCATCTCTCTCCGCAGCACTTTGCAGATCAAGTAAAAAAACTAAATCATGAGTGAAAACAATAACTTGTCTTTCTTTTGATTCTTTCACAATTCTTTCTGCAACTTTGGTTCGCCATTTATGATCCAGAGAAGAAACTGGATCGTCAAAAACTATACACGAAAGGTGTTTATAGATTTTCAGCTCTGCTAAGAATGCAGCAATGGCTACCATTCGTTCCTCCCCTTCACTTAGTACATCGGCTAACTCTTTGACTACAGTTTTAACGCCTTTAAGTGAAATATGGAGAGATATGTTACCTTTTTCACCTTCCTCAATAGGTTCGAGCTCTACATTTTCTACTCCTAAGTTCTTTAATTCTTGCTGTAACTCAGCGAAAAGTCGATTTGTTACAGCTTCTTTTAGTAATTCCTTCTGCTTGCTTGTTATTGCTCGCGTATTTAAAGAATCGATGCACTTCTGCACTTTTTTATTTCCCTTTAAAGCGCTTAAATATTTTTCCAAAGAACTTAAATTTTTAGCTACTGTCTGGCGGTCATTTAAAATCTTATAGGCTTTCTCCTCTCCTGCTTCTTCTTTACTTTTTCGGAGAGATTGGCAATCGCCAATCTATTTTCGATCTCATTAATTTCCTCAACGATCGTCTCTACGACATCTTGATGAACAAATTCTGGCAATTTTAAATCGCTGCCTTCCTTAAAGTGTCTTTTTAATGCTTCTTCTCTCCCTTTACTGCTTTTAACAAACTCTGCGATTTTTTCTTTAAAACCAGGATAATTTTGAGTCAGATCGTTTTCTATTTCCGAATTACTGGGCAGAACATCAAAATTAAGCTTGGAAATATCTTGATACGCTTCTTCGATATTCGTTTTTGCATCCTTTGCTTTCTTTGAGGTTTCATCTTTCACAAAATCATCAAACCGTTTGAGCCTTGCCTTCGCAATTTCACTGAGTTCTTGCTGACACAATACACAATGACTATTTTCATCAATTACGGGGAAAGGTACTGCCTTATAGGCTTCGCCTTCAGAGTATTTTTTTGCTGCCTCAAACATTAATCTCCATGCTTCACTTCCAATGCCTTCCAATGGTTCACTCGAAAAACTGGTTTTGGACGCAGCTTCTGCAGCCTTTTTAGCCCCTAAGTAGCTTTGATGAATTTTTGTGATTTCCTCTATTTTCTCATCTGATAAACTTAGCCTCAGCTTTTCTAAAGATGTTTTTAAATTTGTTAATCTTGCCTTTGACCTCGTCATGTTTGCAGCACGCTTTTCTGGCGAATTGGCCTGCCTTTGAAGCAATGTTTCTTTTAAAGAGTTAAATTTTTTCTTCTCATCGTCAGTTAAATTTGTCAGTTTTTGTAGTTTATTATAGTTCTCTTCCCGTAATAGGTCTTCTAAATTCTCAAAACCTATTTCAGTAAGAGCATTAAGCAATTCCTCTGCAAGTGATGGAATAGTAAACTTTTCATTCCTTTCGAAATACTCCTTAAACTCTTCAATGGCATCGATCAGTTTAGGTAAAATATCAGCACCATATGGCAGATAATCAATTTGATTTTTTTCGTTTACATAAATTCTTGCACAATGTTTGTCAAAAACTGAGATGCAGGTCAGTGTGGCCGAGGGGTCATCAACATCGTGCCATACCGCCGACATCGACGTACCATCACATTCAATTTCAAACACAGCTTCTGCAGTAGCGGTATGGTTATTTTCTTCGTAAACATTGGGGAGAATTCTTCCTGAGTGGCGTGCCCTGCAAGCTCGTTTTAACACTCGCGAATAGCCCGACTTACCACTTGCATTTTCTCCATAGACAATTGTTAAACCATTTTTATTAAAGCTCAGGACTTCACCTTCCTTAAGTCGATTAACATTCTTAATACTATGTAACTTCTCGATATGAACCTGTTTTTTGACGGACACACTTTCAGATGGAAGATACTCTTCAATTGGTTTTACAATAATTTCAGACTCATCGATAAGACCATGCTCTTTTTTTATCAAATCTATTAACTCCTTTTTATCATTGTTCTTTAAATCGCCATTTTCAAAGACCCTTTTAATAAGATCTCTTTCCCAAGCCGACCTCTTTTTCGCCCACTCAATTATTTGTTCGATTAGTACCATGCTTTTTTGTTATAAAACAAAATTTACTTTTTTAACTCCTCCACTCTTCGTGAGCCAAAATCAACCTGTTTAACTCTTCTTTCTCACTCTTCCATTTTGGTAAATGCTTATTCATCAGTGCCATGAATTTATCACTATGCTTTTCTTCAATAAGATGAATTAATTCATGAACAACCGCATATTCTATGCAATGTTCAGGTTTTTTTGTCAGCTCAAGATTTAACCAAATACTTTTTGCCTTGTGGTTACATGTACCCCAGCGTGTTTTCATCCTACGGATTCCCCAATTACTCGCTTTTACGGCAATTTTAGTTTCCCATTTAGTGATGGCCTTATTTAAAAACATGCGGAGTTCCTCTCGATACCATTTTTGCATTATTTTTTCACGCTTTAAAATATCGGTTTTGGGCTTGATACTAAGCAATATTTTTGATTTTCCTTTTATTGATACGTTCGGCGATCTCTCGGCTTCTACAACTTCAAGCTTGTACTTATTTCCAAAATAATAATGAGTCTCACCGCTTACATATTCCCGCGAAGTTTGTCGTTCTTGGCCTTTAAACTTAGCCTGCATTCTCTTTATCCAAGAAATTCTGGTCGCCAAAAAAGTACGAATCGCATCGTCGTTCATATTTTGCGGAGCGGTAACGCGGACTTTTCCAACCGGTGGCAATACATTCAAATGCAGATTTTTCACGGGTTTATACAGCACCACTGCTTCA
>JAHJBR010000184.1 GCA_018813445.1 Microcaldota archaeon
CTTTTGAATAATGCGGAATATGCTGAATTTTCTGGAAAAAAACTTTTTAAACCTGAATATTTTGTAAATTTTCCACATATTCTTACAAGGGCCAAAAACGAGATTGCAAATAGGAATATGAACAAGGCATTGTTTTTCCTAAGGACGGCTTCGGACCTAGTAATGCTTTCCTTGAATTCCGCACCATTTGAAGGAGAATGCCTAGATCTTGTAAGGTTTTTTAATGAAAGGGAAAGCATGCTTGGGAATATGATCAAAACCGCACAGGGAATTGAAAATATGATGAGAAGGATGGGATATGCAGAGGGGGTTGAAAGCTTTGGGCGATTGCTTGTTGCACTATCTGAACTTAGAATGAAAAATTCTGAAAATGCAAAAATATGCAAAAATCTTTTTCTGCATGTTGATTATAGAAAGGATGTTCCTGAGCTTGATCTGGTTCAGGAAAAAAATGAAGTGAAAAGGGGTTCGGATTTCATCAAATTGTGTTTTGAAGGGTCTGAACTTACAGTATATAGGGCAATGGTGCAGAAAAGCTGCAAAGGCAAAGAGATTAAAAAACATGCGGATGAACTGATTTCAATTATAGAAAGCCGCTCAAAAGACAAAAAGAAGCATAATGAGACTCTAGGAAGCTTCGGATGGGCGAATTATGAAATAATATCTAAAGAGGGACAAATTGGTGTTGCTCTCAAGGACTCAAAGAGGTACTATTGAATGGAAAAAATCAAGCTGAATATCGCAGGCGAAATATCTCTTTCTGATAATGCAGGGCAAACCATGAAGAAATGGAGGGAGATATTTGGAATTTCTCAAGTGGAGCTTGCAAAACACATGCACATAAGCGTCTCAACAATAAGTGATTATGAAGCAAATAGAAGGAAAAGCCCTGGAACTGCAGTAGTGAAAAGGTTTGTGAACGCTATTTTCGAATTAGATATGAGCAAAGGGGGGCAAATAGGGCAAAAACTCATAGAAGGTGAAAAAAGCAGCGAAGACTATTTTACAGTTCATGAATTCGCAAGAGGAATAAGCATAAGGGAATTTGCAAAGCTCGTTGATGGAAGAATACTCACAAATGAGGATATGGTTGAAGGAAAGCAAATTTATGGATACACTTTGATTGATTCCCTTAAGGTGATTCTTGAGATGCCGTTTTCATATTTCCCTAAAATGTACGGGAATATTACTGAAAGAGCTTTCATATTCACAGGAGTAAGCAGCGGGAGGAGCCCAATGGTAGTTATAAGGGTTTCTGCATCCAAGCCAAGCGTAGTGGTGCTCCATGGAATTGGAGAGGTGGATAAATTGGCACTTAAAATTTCTGAAAGGGAGCGAATACCACTAATAATTACTGCTTTGGATATAAAGAAAATAAAGGAGAATTTAGAGAAGATATGAATCAGAGGAAATCTTCCACTGCTTTTTGTATGTTCTCTTTTGCAATTTCATGCTCAACCAAAGGCTTTTCTTTCAATTGAGGTGCCTCTTCTTCGTATGTGGGCCTTTCCTCCTTGTAGAATATACCTATTGGAATTTTAGCATAATCTGTTGCGGATTCTTCGAATGCCTTTTCCAATGCGGCTGTTTTGTTTTGTGGATTGTATGAAGAATCTAGTTTGTATACTCTCTGTTGCCACCATGCAAAAGTGTTGAGCTTGTTGAATGTTACACAGGGCTGAAGCACATCAACCAATGCAAATCCCTTATGAGATATTGCCTGCTTCAGCACTTCTTTCATGTGCATTAAATCTCCAGTGAATACACGAGAAACAAAAGTGCATCCTCCTGCAATTGCAACCGCAAGGGGGTGGAAAGGAATTTCCAAATTCCCATGGGGCGTGGATTTTGTCTTCATTCCCTTTTGAGTCATAGGGGAGGCCTGGCCAGTTGTAAGGCCATAAATCGCATTGTCGTGCACAATATAGGTCATATCTATATTGCGCCTAAATGAATGTAAAAAGTGCGCAGAACCTATTCCATATCCATCGCCATCTCCACCTTCAGCTATCACTGTAAGTGATTTATTTGAAAGTTTTACTCCTGATGCAACTGGAACACTTCTTCCGTGGAGTCCTTCATACCCATAGCAGTTCACATAGTGGTTGCTTTTTCCAGAGCAGCCTATCCCAGTGCATATTACTGCCTTTTCCCTTGGAATATTGAGTTCAGAGAGCGCAGACTTAACTGCCATATGTAAACCAAAATTTCCGCATCCTGGACACCATTGCGGTTTTTCCATAGTTGTGTAATCTTGTATTGTGGACATCATAATCACCTTCAGAGCACCTTCTTCGCCTGTAGATAATCAAAGGCAAAGTCATCCTTTACGCGTATCTCTTTTTTTCCTTTCCAGTTTCTTTCCTTCATTAGCTGTACTTCCTGCACTATCTCTTCTGGGAAGAACTGTCTTGCATCATATTTAAGGAGTTTGAAATCTGGCCTTAAACCAGTATATTCTCGCAGTATTCCTGCAAACTGAGCAGTGCTGTTATTTTCAATCATCACTTTCTTTTTCAACTGCTTGAATGTCTTTTTCAAAGATCTTGCATCCAATGGAAATAGGTAAATGAAATGCAAAACATTTGCTTTTATTCCTGATTTTTCAAGCATTTTCGCAGCATCAATGGCTATTCCTTTGTGCGAACCCCAGCAGATAAGAGTTACTTCTGCATCTTCTGGCCCATATAATTTAGGCGCTTCCACCTCATTCTTTATTATTCCATTCAATTTCTTCATTCTTTTATCCGCCATTGCAACTCTAATCTGGAAGTTCTCTGTGCTGAATCCTGTTTCATCATGCTCATATGAGCTTGCCACATGAATGCCTCCAAGCACGCCTGGAATAGGACGCTGGGAAATCCCATCTTTTGTAAGTGCATATCTCTTGTATCTTGTATTGGGTGGGAGATCCTTCATGTCCTGGGTTATTATTTTTCCTCTTTCTACTTTTATTTTCCCCACATCGAATTTCTCGCATGAAAAAAATGATTCTGAAAGATATTTATCTGTAAGCACAATCACGGGTAACTGGTATTTCTCTGCTATGTTGAGTGCTTTTGCTGTGTGCTCGAATGCTTCCTCCATATCTCCTGGTGCGATTATTGCGCGGGGAAACTCTCCTTGCCCTGCGTTTAATGCAAATTTCAGGTCTGCCTGCTCGGTCCAGGTAGGCATTCCTGTGCTTGGGCCTGTGCGCTGTGCAAGAAATATGGTTACTGGAGTTTCAGCCATTCCGACCATACTCATTGCTTCTGCCATAAGCGCAAACCCACCTCCGCTTGTTCCGGTTGCTGCGCGTACTCCTGCAAAGCTTGCGCCTGCAGCATAGTGTATCGCTGCAATTTCATCTTCAGTCTGCTTCATTAAAATATCAAAATCAAGCTCCTTGTTGGCGATATAGTGCATTATTGATGATGCAGGAGTCATTGGATAAACTGAATAGAATTTCAATCCTCCTGCAGCCGCACCGAGTGCTATTGCCTCATTTCCTGAGATGACCATTCTTCTTATTTCATCCTTTTTGGAGATCTTGTACGGGAATGCAGAGACCTGGGCTGAATAATTCGTTAATATGTAATCATATCCTGCTTTTGCGATTTTTACATTCTGTGCTACTATTTCTGGGCCTTTCCTTGCAAATGTTTCTGAAAGCATACTCTCAAGAATAGAAATATCATAGCCCATTACCGCAATGCTTGCTCCCAATGCAACCGTATTCTTCATTATTATGTTTCCGCCGTTCTCTGTTGCAAGCTTCATGAACGGAACATTAAATAGAACTATATCGGAACGCAATTCTTCAGGAGAAATTTTAGTGTCTTCCGCATCAAAGATCATTGCGCCTCCTTGTACAACTTGGTCTTTGTGAAAATCCACTGTGGGTTTATTGAGGCAAACCACAAGATGATTGTTCTTTACTGGACAATGAATCGGAACATCGCTTATTCTTATTTGGAATGTGTTTTCCC
>JAHJBR010000185.1 GCA_018813445.1 Microcaldota archaeon
CATTACTGCATATCCTGCATATTCCTGGTATGGAATCCCTTTACCTTGGGTTGCAGAACGCAGTTCGTTCCCAAAACCAAACATATCTGCAACTGGCATAACTACCATAATATTTGTGTATTCGCCATCTTGCTGCATGTCTTGGAGTTGTCCTCTTTTTCCTTGAGTAAGTGTTACTACCGCACCTGAATATTCCTGCGGAGTATTTATGGTCACTTTTTGTCTTGGTTCGAGTAAAGTGGTTCCGGCAATTAGCATTCCTGCATATATTGGTCTTTTAACTGCAGGGAGCATCTGTGCTGGTCCGCGGTGCACATTGTCTTCGTGGAGAATTGCATCCGTAATGGTTACTTTTACCCCAGTTGCACGCTCCTTTGCAAGCGGACCCTTATCCATTGCTTCCTCAAAACCCTGTATTACGAGTTCTTGCACTTCATTCAGATATTGCACACCTTTTGTTGCATCTACTAAAATATTTTTATTGTATATGTCCCAAACTCCTTTTGCTTCGTCGCGTTCAAGCCCTGCTTCTATTAACTTTTCCACAAGCTCTTTTCCCTTTGGCTTTCCGTCTGGAATATCCCCTTGTTCAAGGGCTTCCAAAACACTCTGCGGAAGCGCTTCAACTATCACCTTTATTTTATTGTGCTTGTTCGGAGACTTTCCTTCTACTTCCGGAGATGTTCCAGTTACAGTCTCGCGATACATCACCAATGGAGGTGAAGTTTTTATCTCGAGTTTTTTCTCATTTTTAATTTTGTATTCGATAATTTCAAGATGGAGTTCTCCCATTCCGCTCATCAGGTGCTCCCCCGTTTCTTGGTTGAGTTCCACTTTGAGCGTTGGATCTTCTTTTTTTATCCCTCTCAACACATCAATCAAACGCGCAAGGTTTTTGCTTTCCTTTGCCTCAATTGATTTTGTAATTACTGGCTCTGCATAGTGCTTAATCTGTTCGAACGGATTTATGATTTCAGTGGAGATTGTTTCACCCACATAAAGGTCTTTCACACCCACCACTGCACCAATATTTCCTGCACTTATGTGATCTGCCTGCACCCTATCCGGACCCATATAGACTGCAACCTGCTGGACTTTTGCAAACTGCTTTTTAGAAGCAATGTAAATTTGGTCGCTTTTTGCAACCCGGCCAGAGAAAAGGCGCACTACTCCAACTTCTCCTGCGTGTTCATCATAGACTATACCAAAGCAAATTCCCACTGTCTTTGCTTTTGAATCACAGGCCATCATGTCTTTTGCAGTTTGGGTTGTGATATCTCCTTTCCATAATATTGGAATTCTATAGGCTTGTGCTGTTTTTGGATTTGGAAGGTGAGTGATAACCATTTCAAGAAGCGCCTCGTCCAAAGGAGCTTTTTCAACCAAATATTTGTTGTCTGCTTCCTGTACTTTTTGATAAATATCTGCAAAGCTTACATTGAATCTTTTCATTGCAAGCCAGTTCATTGCCCATTTATTGTATGCACTTCCGAATGAGATGTTTCCTTTCTGCACATCTATGCTCCACTCGTCTGCAAGCTCCTTTGGCACATTCATTGCAATTATCTTATTAAGCCCTGCAATAATTTTTAGGAATCGTTCCTGCATTGCTTTTGAATCTAACTTGAGCTCGTTGATTAATCTATCTAATTTGTTAACAAAAATAGTGGGCTTTGCTCTTTCCTTTAAGGCCTGCCTAAGCACTGCCTCGGTTTGCGGCATTATTCCTTCAACCGCATCTACTACTAAAACCACACCATCTACAGCCCTCAATGCTCTTGTAACATGTCCTCCGAAGTCCACGTGTCCCGGCGTATCTATTAAATTGACTAGGTAATCTTTTCCAAGGAATTGAAATCCTAGAGAGATGTTCGCAGATTTGATTGTAATCCCCCTTGCCTGTTCCTGCTCATCAAAATCCATCATCCTTTGTTCTCCTGCAAGCTCTTTCGAGATAAGACCTGCGCGGGCAACCAGGGAATCAGTAAGTGTGGATTTTCCATGGTCCACGTGCGCAATAATTGCGATGTTCCTTACATTCTCCAATTTATCCATCAATTTCTGAACTTCTGCTACTACGAATTCTTTCCTAACCATTACAATCACCAGAAAATAAAATTAGCGGGCGCTTCTAGCCATCCTTTCCATTTCGTCCCTTTTGCGCATCGCATAGCTGGACTGAATGTCTCCTTTTGCAGTTGCCATTATCTCGTTTGCAAGTGCAACGTCAAGATGCTTTCCTTTATTGAAGCTTCCCATTATAGCCGCAAGAGTTATGTTTCTCAATGCAAGATCCAGTCTTCTTGTTGCTGAAATATCAGTGGCTACTTGGTAGCTTACTCCACCAAAGGAAACCCTTGTAACGTCTTCTCTTGGAGCAGAATTCTGCAATGCTCTTACAAGCACCTGCACAGGATTCTCATTGGTTTGTTTTGCAACTAATTCAAACGCCCTTTCAACTATTGAAATTGCTTTGAGTTTTTTTCCCTGCATTCTACCATGAGTTCTGATTACCTTTCCGCTTGTCTTTTCACCTGTACCGCCTCTCATTAACTTGTTTGCAAGTCTTTCGACGATGTTTACTTTTTGCTTTGCAAAGGATTTCTTTGCATGCCTTCCGTGACTATGCGGAACATTCACAGGCTTTAACGAAATAACCTGCCTGAGGGAAAGATCCTCAATCTGTACTCCATCCAAATCATATTTTCCAAAAACCTTCATGATAATTACCTCTTCGGTTTCTCTTTCCTCTTTTTCCTGAGCATCTGCAAATCAATTCCATTGACTGCAATTACCTTGTATCTCACACCAGGTACAGATCCCATCTGTCCTCTCTGTGATCCACCCATGCCTGCGATAAGCACTTCATCGTGCTCATCTATGTAGTTGATTGCTTTGTCTCGTACTGCATGGGCAGTTACAACTTTTCCATTCTTTACTAATTGAACCTTTACGCATTTGATTAAGCCTGAGTGTGGCTGCTTTTGTTCCAAAACAACTTTCTCAAGCACGATTGCTTTTGCCATTGGAGAGCCTTCTAAAGGATCGTACTTATCCTTGAGCTTTAAAGCTCTTCTTTTCCATCTCTTGGATAACCATCTGTATAATTTTCTTTTCCTTCGCAGATTTCGTCCTGCGTATTCTCCATTACCCATCAATACACCTTCTAAAGCGTTTTTTTTTCTATCTGAATATCTTACCATAACCGAAAGATGAATTTGTCTGATAGAAGTATAGAATTTTATGTCGAAGGGGTTTATAAACATTGGCTTTCCCTGGGCTTTGCACATAAATTCACGTCTGCACATAAATTGAATGGTTTGCACATAAAATTAGGCATTCCATCTCTTTTTATGCATAAGTGCAGTTGTTCCCACTAAACCATCGTATGCAATTATTCCTATTTTTGCTTCTTTCAAAAGCTTAAGCGCTGATTTTAATTCCTTTTTCCAGCATTCCTTTGTTCTTTCCACCATCTGTTTGTGGACAATGAGTTTTTTGATGCCTGAACTAATTATTGCGTTTGCGCAATTAATGCATGGAAGCCAAGGCATAACCATAGTGCGTTTATCTGTTCTGATTCCTTTTCTTGCAGCATTGTAAATCAGGTCTCTTTCAGCATGGTTTGGATACACGTGTTTATTGTCTCCTTGGAATCTGCTTTTTAGTTGTTTTACTTTTAAGGGAAGGTTGTTTATGCCGCGCAAAATTATTTTATTCCTATCAACAAGCAGGGCCGCATTGTGCGTGGAAGGATGAACGCTTTTCTCCGCATATTTATAGCATTCTTTAAGCAATTTTTTGTAAACTGGGTTTTTTGAGGATTTTATTTTCAATTTCTTAATGTGCATGAAGAACATAGTAGAACTTGGTTTTTAACTATTTCTAAAATCAGATTACTGCTCTTCTAGTTTTTATGGAAATTGTGGAATTGAATTTTCTTTTCAAAAGTTGCTTTGCTATTTTTATACGTGCACCTTCTTTTCCAATCGCAATTCCCCTATCCTTGTCATCCACAGTAAGAAATACTGCTCTTTCTCCCATTGCCTCCCTTACTTCCACATTCTCTATCTTTACATTATTGAAAAGATTACGTACAAATTCATCCAAATCTGAGCTGTCTGCATATACGAAAACTCCTTGTTTGAATCCGCGCCTCATTCTTTCTAGAGTAGCGCCCTGCTTTCCTATTGCTCTTCCTAAATTCTGAGGGGCAACTAGGAAAACAAGCCCATAGGGAGTTTTTTCCAAATCCAATGCATCCACTCCACTAAGCTTAGTAAAAAGATCAAAAAGCTGAAGCTCATCTCCTGTAAATTCCAAAAAATCACTTCTTCACTAATTCCAGAATGTCTGAGCTTCCTGCATCATAAACTGAAAGCACACTTACTGAATAAGGTTTTCCGCAGATTGAACCGAGTTTAAGGCTTGTTCCTTCAAACTGCATAACTGGAATTTTTGAGAGCTTTGCATAGTACTTGATATCTTCCTGAAGTTGAAGAGGTGCATTTTTTGCAACCACTAGGAGTTTGGCTTTTCCAAGAAGGCTGTCTTTAAGACCTGTCTTTTTCCCAAACTCAACTTTCCCAGTTTCAACTGCAAGGCGCACTGCTCTGGAAAGAGGATTTTCTTTTTCCTTTGAAGATTTTCTTTTTCTAACTACTTTTTTCTCTTTCTTTTTCCTTGGTTTTTTTGTTTCTATTTCTTCTATTTCTTCAACTTCTTCTTCAATAATCTCTTCTTTCTCTTCTGCCATATAAGCACACCTCATTTCTTTTTCCCGAGCTCAACAAGAAGTTTTATCTTCCCTGTGCCCACAGGAACTGTCTGACCAACGATTATGTTTTCTGTGACTCCTGCAAGCTTGTCCTCATCGGCTTCAAGGCTTGCATTAACTATGTGTTTTACTGTTTCTTCGAATGCAGCACGGCCGAATACACCTGCTTTGTGTCCTGAAAGACCGTGACGCCCTACGCTGTTTACAGCTCCATCACTGGAAAGCGCATCTGCAACAAGCATTATGTGCCTTACATCCACGAAAAGCTTCTGCATATCTAAAACCTGTTTTATTTCTGTATAGATTGCATTTCTTGCTGCTTCAATTCCGAAAACAGATTCCATTCTTTTTATATCGTTTGTGTAAATCTTTTTTCTATCCACCGCAGGATGGCCCATCAGGCCCACTATGTTGCAACCTGCTGCGCGAATAAAGAATCCTGCTTCTCCTTTCACAACTACTGCCCTTCTTATTCCATCCACTCCTTTTATCAACAATGATTTTACTGTTGTGGACATTTTACGCAACTGTCTCAGGGTAACTTCCTTATCCTTCTTGCTGCGCGGAGCAATAACTATCTTCTTATCATCTCCTTTTACTTCTACTCCAAAAAGGCTTACTTTCTCTATTTCCTCGCAAAGCTTTGCGAATGAAACGCCCATTTCCTTTCCAAACTTCTCATCATAGTTAATTATGAATTTTTTTCTTTCCAAGTCCTCGGTTATTGTTGCGATATCTGAAACAAGAACGCTTTCTATTTCGCTTGCAACTTTCTTCGCCTTTTCCTCGGTCCTATAATCGCTTCTCAAATGAATGTCTGTGATTGGTTTTTTCGGGGTTTTCTTTGCATCCACTATTTCTATCAAACGCGGTAAATCAGTGGGAACGTGTTCTGCAACACCTGCATAGTGGAACGTACGCATAGTCATTTGCGTTCCTGGTTCACCTATGCTTTGCGCTGCGATAATCCCCACCGCTTCAAACGGCGCAATTCTTGCATTAGTTTTTTTTGCTGCCATTAAAATCACCAATCATGCTGTATCTATATCGTCTTGTTTTGAAACGTCTGAATACTCGCTCTTGCTCGCAAGCATTGGATCGTTTGCATCTCCTCCGTAGATAAACTGGACCACTGTTCCGTTTGCATCCTTCACAGTTTTGTCTGGCCAAACAACTAAGTCTTGGAATGCGTTTATCAGTCTTCTTTGCATGTAACCGCTTCTTCCTGTTCTTATGGCCGTATTAACCAAGGATTCTCTTCCACCCATAGAGTGCAAGTAAAATTCATCGGCCGCCAATCCTGTTCTGAATGAGCTGAATACATATCCGCATTCCCTTGCTGAAAGCATTCCTGGAAGATTGAATGGAAGATTTCTTCTTGCATAACCTCTTTTTGGTCTTTTGCTTCTTACTGCCTGCTGACCCACGCATGCGCTCATCTGAATTGCATTAAGAAGGCTTCCTCTTGCACCAATCTTGGCCATGATTATGGATGTATTAGCCATGCTTAAATCAGATTCAACTATTTTTCCAATTTCTTCTCTTGTTCTGGAAGTAAGGCCCATGATGTTCATTTCCAAAGTCTCTTTTAGGCCCATTCCTGGAGCACGTTCTAATGTTTTATTTTTGTATTTGAGTATTAGATTCTCAATTTCACGATTCATCCTATCTGAAGTATCATTCAGCTTTGTTTCTGCTTTTTCCGAAAGGGTGTAATTCCTTATGGAAACACTTAACCCCTGCTTGGTAATTACTTCAAGAGCAACCTTGGTTACAGAGTCCAGGAATTTTCTGCACTCTGCTGCGCCATAAAGCATGAATATGTGCTCAAGAAGCTCGTTCTCTATTGCTTTACTTTCTATTGTTCCGTCCATGAGCTTGCTATCCTTTATCACGATATCTTCTCCGAGTTTGGATTTGAACTTCAAGTTAAGTTTGGGTGGAAGGATTTGCGAAAATATTAATCTTCCAGAATAGTTCTTTTTCCTATCGGGTTTCGGAAGCTCGGTTATTCCTGCAGTATAAAGTATTTTCGCTGCCTCATGGTGTGTGAACTCAGCTGCTTCCTGTGTAAGGAAGAACAAACCAGAAACATAATCTTCCTGTGGCCGGATTATTGCATGGCCGTGTCTTGGAGAAAGAATTTGGTCTTCCACTTTCATAAGGAGTTTTGCCTCTGCTTGGGCTTCTGCTGTCTGAGGAACATGCAGGTTCATTTCGTCTCCATCAAAGTCTGCGTTGTAGGGTGCAGTTACTGTTGGGTTGAGCCTAAAGGTTTTTCCAGGAAGTACTCTTACTTCATGTGCCATCATGCTTATTCTGTGCAGGCTTGGCTGTCTGTTGAATATTACAATATCTCCATTCACAAGCTGGCGCTCAATCACTGAACCAACTTTAAGGTTTTCTGCAGCTTCAGTCCGAGTAAGATCAGTTATCTTCAATCTTTTCAAATCTGGTCTAATTACGTATAGTGCTTTTGGGTATTTTTCAGAAAGTACCATCTGCTTGCAGTATTCAGTGTTGTAAGTGTTCATTGAAACCCTTATTGTAAGCTCTTCTGCGATTTCCTGCGGAACACCCACCTCTCCTATGGAAATCATGGGATCGGGTGAAATTACAGTACGTGCTGAGAAATTAACACGCTTTCCGCTTAGGTTGTATCTGAATCTTCCTTCTTTTCCTTTCAGTCTCTGTGCTAAAGTCTTCAACGGCCTTCCGCTCCTGTGCCTTGCTGGAGGAATATTTGCAGTCTCGTTATCAAAGAACGTAGTAACGTGGTATTGAAGCAGTTCCCATAAATCTTCTATGATTAATTGGGGTGCACCTGCGTTTATGTTTGCTTCAAGCTTTTGGTTTATTCTAATTATATCTACTAATTTGTGTGTAAGGTCATCTTCGCTTCTTTCCCCAGTTTCCAGAGTAATACTTGGTCTTACATTAACTGGTGGAACTGGAAGCACTGAAAGTACCATCCATTCTGGCCTTGAATATACTGGATCAAATCCTAGCGCTTTTATATTTTCATCGCTTATTCCAGTTAATAAATCTCTTACTTCACTTGGAAGAAGCTCCTCCTTGTTCTTGTAAAAGGTTGTTGGTTTTAGGAATTTTATTTCTGGAAGCTCCTCATTACAGAATGCGCATTTCTTTTTTCCTACTTTTTTCTTTTTCTTTACGGGTTTTGCTTCTGCGACTTCCACTGCTTGCTCTCCTTCTTTAGGAACTTCCTCTGCTACTGATTCAGCTGGTTTTACTTCCACTGGAACCGGAACTCCTTTTCCAGTTGTTAAGTTTTTACAAGAAGGACAAACGGATTTCAGTACTGCATAAATATGCTTTGCGAATTCCACATGGATAATAGGGCGGACAAGCTCTATGCTTCCAAAATGTCCTGGACATTCGGTTGCGCGTCCTCCGCAAGTTTTACATCTCAAACCTGGATCCACAACTCCTAGGCGCATATCTACTAACCCGCCATCAATTGGATAACCATCGTCATCATAGGTATCTGGAACAGTTACTTTCGCCCCGCTCATTTTCCTTATGAGTTCTGGGGAAAAAATGGAAAACTTTATCTTATCTATTATCTTCCTTATGTGTAGATTGTTCATAGTATCACGCCTTGTCCTTTACCACTATGCGCGGGAACACGTAGAGAGATTTAATCTCATCCAAAAGGAGCTTGAATGCATAGCTCATTTCAACTGCTTCCACGCTCTCGTTTCCGCATACTGCGCATACATCCTTGTCCTTTACGAAATTATGCGTTGCAAGAGAACCGCATTCGGTGCAAACCAATTGCACAGTCTTATCACTTTCATCAAGCAACCTGTCTTTTATCAGCATGCTTGCCCCATAACCAATAAGGCAATCTCTTTCCATTTCACCGAATCTCAAACCACCTTCCCTTGCCCTTCCTTCGGTTGGCTGGTGAGTAAGCAATTGTACTGGACCGCGGCTTCTCATGTGCATCTTGTTTGAAACTAAGTGATGCAATCTTTGATAATAAATTACCCCAATGAATAGTTTTGATTTGATGGGTTGGCCGCTTATACCATCATAAAGGGTTTCTTCTCCATACTCATTAAATCCTGAATTAGAAAGTATCTTTTTGTAATCTTCTTCAGAATTTCCACTGAACGCAGTGCCGTCCATCAGCTTTCCATTCATTGAACCTGCTTTTCCTCCAAGCATCTCTAAAAGATGCCCCACAGTCATTCTTGAGGGTATGGCATGCGGGTTGATTATTAAGTCAGGAACAACTCCATCTTTTGTGAATGGCATGTCTTCCTGTGGAACTACTAATCCAACTACTCCTTTCTGACCATGCCTTGAAGCAAACTTGTCTCCTAGTTCTGGAATTTTTACTGAACGCACGCGCACTTTCACTATCCTGTTTCCGCTTGGGCCTTCTGTAACCATCACGCTGTCCACTTTCCCGGATTCTCCTGATTTTAATGCAAGTGAGCTTTCCCTTTTCTTTTCCTCTACTGCGCCGAATACTGAGATTTCCTCAAGGAATCTAGGCGGAGATGTTTTTCCAACAAGCACATCCCTTTCACTAACATCAGTCTCAGGAAGCACTACTCCGTCTTCTCCTAGTTTTGCGTATGCTTCTTCTCCCCTATACCCGACTACATTCGGATTTGGAATTTCTACTTTATCCTTTTGACCTCCTGGATATTGTCTTTCTTCTGTTTCATAGGTTTTGAGCATCATCACTCTTCCTAATCCGCGGTCGATTGCAGAACGATTTATGATTATCGCGTCTGCCATGTTGTATCCTTTATATGAAGTAAGCGCAACAACGAAGTTCTGTCCTGCTGACGCGTCCTTCATGTTTATTACTCTATATGAATCGGTTTGCACGATTGGTTGCTGAGGATAATACATCACATATGCTTTTGTATCATATCTGCATATGTAGTTTGATGCATAAACTCCCAAACTTTGCTTTGCCATGGCGCAAGCCATGGTAATTCTTGGGGAAGAATTGTGTTCTACATAAGGAAGCACGCTTGCAGTTATTCCAAAAATAGTGGATGCATCAAGCTCCATGTGTGTGTGCTTCTCATCTATAAGCTCTGGCTTTAACGCAATGTATGAGTTTTCCTCTTCTTCTGCATCTAAATATTCAATAACACCCATCTTCACAAGGTGCTGCCAAGTAAGCATTCCGCTCTTTGCCTTTTCTAATATTTCAGAAGTAAGGCGGGGCTTGCCATTCTCAACGACTATGTATGGCTTTCTCACCCTTCCACTGTCTGTGTTTATGAATACTTCAGCTGTGCGCTTATTATGATATATATTGGTCTGGTAGTTGAGTTCGTTCATTCTTCTCTTTTCCCTCAATCTCTTTACCAGATCTGCTGCGCGGTCGAAATCGCCTACGTATCTTCCATTAACATAAATTGAAGCTTTTCTTGGGAGTTTTGCCATTTTTTCACCTGTCATCTTTTACTCCGAAATTCTTTAGAAGCGCCAAAAGCTCATCTTCTGAAACGCCTGTTGAAACTTCAGCCATTAGTGAGAGATTCTTAACTAAAGAACAGCTTGGGCCTTCTGGGGTTTCATTCGGGCAAAGTTTTCCCCAATGGGTTCCATGAAGGTCTCTTGCTTTGAAGTGAGGGTGCTTTTTACTTAATGGAGACACCACTCTTCTTAAATGAGAAAGGGTTGCTAGATAGCTTGTCCTGTCAAGCAGCTGGCTTATTCCTGTTTGCCCTGCAATCCAGTTTCCAGTTGCCATTGCATACCTTATTCTATCTGCCATTGCATCCTGCCTTACAAGAGTGTGCACCTGCAATCTTCTTCCTCTTGCATCAGCCCTGCTCACTTGGTAAACCATATCTTTTATCAGGAACTGTAATGCATAGTTGAATAGTTCCTGCATCAAATCTCCTGCAAGCTTTACTCTTTTGTTTGCATAATGGTCTTTGTCGTCCTGCTGGATCTTTTTGTTTGCAACTAACACTGCTCTGTTTGCCATCCTAATTAGGAATTCCGCTTTTCTTTTTCGGTCTGCTTTATCTGTTCCAACATGCGGAAGCATATAGGAATCAATAAGGTTTTCCAATCTTGTGAGCCTGTATTCTTGAGGTTGTCCTGGAGAAAGTCTTTTACTTAAAAGCTCAATGGCTTCCTCCCTATTCTTGCTTTCCTCCATTTCTATATTCAATAGAATATCATTCTTTGCAAGCTCGTTTTTTCCAAATGCATCCAAAATATCTGCATTGCGCTCTATTCCCAGAACGCGCATAACTTGGATAAATGGTAAAGGAGCTGGAGTGCTTGGAAATTCCACTGTGAGCACTCCTTCATGATTTCTTTCAATTACGCATCTGGCCCTAAATCCTTGTCTGGTTGAGAATATTTTTGCTACTGTTGAACCATTCTCATCAGTAACCATAAGCCTGTTTGGAACCAAATCCTCGACTGAAACCAAAACTTTTTCAGAACCATTGACTATGAAATATCCGCCTGGATCATTTGGATCTTCTCCGGCCGTAATAAGGTCATCCTTGGACAATTGATGTAAAGAACAGAGCTTGGATTTTACCATTACTGGAAGTTCCCCAATAAATACATCTGAATAAACTGGTCTTTCCATGGAATTGAATATTGGTACAATCTCCAAGAATACTGGGGAAGCGTATGTTAGGTTTCTCAATCTTGCCTCAGAAGGCATTATTGATCTGTATCCTCCTTTCACTTCATAGAAACGCGGTGGCTCTAATCTTACTTTTCCAAGCCTTAATTCAAATCCTTCCACATTGGTTGTGATTTTCGTGGTTCTATTTACAACATCCTGCATTCCTACAGTTACAAATTTGTTGTAAGAATCAAGCTGCTGTTTTACCAATGTATTATCCCTGAAATAAACATCAAGCAATCCTTTTACCATAATATCGACCCAGCATCATGTGTATTGGAACAAATGATTTCCATAATATCGCCTAAAACTTGCTCAGACTACCAGCCTATAATAATTGTACTTGGCAGTCGGATCTTCTCTCATTATTTTAATTACGTCGCCTTCCTGCGCATTGAGTTTTTTAGCTGCAGGATCAGAGCTTTTCATTTTAGGAAGAAGCTTTTCGCTAACGCCTAGTTTCTTGAGAAGGTTTTTCTTTTCCGTTTCAGAAAGTATCTCCATCTTGGGAACCAAAAAGTGTGCAAACACATCCAATTCAAAATCTGACTTAACTTTTTTCTTGACCAAAGCACCACCAGAGCAATAAGGCTAACTAGATTAGACTACTTTAATTAGAAATGTTTAAAAAGGTGCGTTTAACATGAGAATCTACTCAATACAACGCAAATTATGATTTCTTTTCCTTAGATAATGAATAAGGTTCTATGCTAAATTGTTTGGTTTCTGAACCCCCATATAAAACATCCACCACTTTTCCATTCTTGAATTTTATATTCACTCCTCCTGATGGTGTGCGCGGAGCAAACACTTCAACCTTTTTTCCGTTTTCTGCGGCAATTTTTGAAAACTTTCCTGCTATTGATTTCCATTCAGAGGGTTTTGCTCCTACTTCTTCACTTCCAGTACTGCATGAATTAAAAATAACAGTAGAATTATTCCCCAAATATTGCATAATTTCAGTTATGATATCCGAATCAGTCAACTCCAAATAATTTTTCTCATCAATTAGATTCATACCGCTGAGTTGAACGCTATTTTGGGTCCCGTGACCAGCAATTAAAAGCAAATCAATTGGTTTTTGCGAGCCTGCTTCAACTACAGCATCAAAAAATTTCTGTTCGTTGTTTGCTTCATAAAGCACTACCCTATAATTATTTTTAACTATGGAATCAAGCGAATCGCCCCCTAAATAAAATGAACCTTTATCGTCAGCTTGATTATAAATTAGTAATGCAGAGGGTGATTTTTCCTTTCTTATTGGATCTTGCACGTTCAATGCAGATTCTATTAATAGTTTTTCAGAATATCTGCTAAAATATCTAATTCCGCAATCGTTCCAAAGAGTTGTAAATTCATTTGGATGCTTTTCCAAAAAAGAAAA
>JAHJBR010000186.1 GCA_018813445.1 Microcaldota archaeon
CTTATCTTTCATACCTAAAAGAATATCCAATGCATAATAAACTAGTTTTTGATTATTCTTGGCAATCATTGCAAGCATACTTGGGTCAGATGACATCTTTCTTAAGTATGTAATATCAGCACGCCTAATTCTTGTAATCGAAGGGTGTTCATCTGTTTTTGGGATCTTGCGGTCCATGAGGGCAATCTTTTGCGAAGCCAATGCCTGCACTTTTCCATCAAGCGCGTCTCCCCAGATTTTCCACATTGCATCCAAATCCCCATATCTTTCATAGAGTATTTCAACTGCCCATATTTTTACTTCTCTTAAGAACACGTTTTCATCACATGCAATCTTACCCAGAATCACAACTGCCTTTTTTTCATCATAATATGTTATCATCTCCTCAAGCGCGAGTAAAGCATTGCTTAACTGTGGTCCTTTGATTGCCCGTATTAGCGCAGCCCTAGTTTTTGGATGTATCCTAGTTTCTTTTTCAATAAATGGTTTTCCTGCAGCAAATTCTTTTCTGCGTGATCCGGCTGGTTCTGCAGCCTTTGGACTATTCAACTTTCCAGGTGTTTTTTTCATCCCTTTCATTATCTACCAGTCCCATTGCGGCCCTTTCCTTTCCATTTTCGCGGCTTGGACAACTTTTCCCTGCATTGAATGCACAAGTATATCCAACATATCTTCCAATTGGGGCTCATTACCCTTACAAATATCTAAAAGCTTGCCTAAAGCAACCATTGCACTATCCTCAAATTCAGAATGCATTGCCACATCCAAAAGATCAAACTCATCAGTTAAATTTTCAGCTGCGCGCATTCTCAATTCAGCCGGTGAAAGCTTTTTTGCAGTTTCCCTTCTGTCCAATATCAGTTCAAAAGTCTCACCGCCCAATTTTATTTCTATTTTTCTCTTTAGCGGTTCGCATTCCAATTCCCCAAACAAACCCAATAAATGATCCTTATCTTTTTGCTCAATCATCTCAACTGCCCAACCTCTTACTTTTTCAGATAGTTTGGTATTCACTGCAACAGAATGCAAAAAATCCAAAGCAGCTTCCTTTCCAGCACCTACCTCTTCAATAAACTTAGCCATATTCTCAAGTGAGGCTATTGCACATTTCCAATCAGTTCCTGTAATCTGCATCCAAAGCCTTGATTTAACAACATCGTTTAATTTTTGATCCATCACAGGTTTTTTCTTCCCAGCATTTTCTCTGCCAATGTGTGATCCACTATCCAATACCCCTTTTTCATCAAATAATGGTCGAATACTGCGGAATGTCTTCAGCACAGCTCCAAATCCCTTATCTGCATTAGTGATATATCCTGGACCTACTACCATCCCATGAACGTTTCTAGGTTTTTCACCACTTATAAAAGCTCTAGCTAAATATGTTTTCATAAAACTCACCTGTGTTTCCTTATGTTTATTTGTATAGATATTTTTATAAAAGTGCCCCTGGACCAAATAATAAAACTTTATAATCTAACCAGAGATTCTGCCTTATGGAAATCTCATTGGACCGCAAAATAGGCAAATACTTCACATTCGAACCAAGCAAATCCACTCCAATATACAATTGGTTCTATTACAAGGAAGCATATTCCCCTGAATGTGTGCACTGGGCATTGGATAAATTCAAAATAAAAAAAGGCACAATACTCGATCCATTTTGCGGAATTGGAACCACTCTTCTTAGCTCAAAATCAGCAGGCCTTTCAGCATTCGGTTTGGATGCTTCCCCACTTGCAGTATTTGTTTCCAAAACCAAAACCGCAAACTACTCTAAACATGATTTAGAAGATATCCAATCCGTGCTTTCTCTTTTATTCCAAACCAAAATTCCACCTAGATTCAGATGGCAATTCGAACTATTCCCAATACAAAAAGCATTTCCTCCAGCTAATTTACGTGATATACTAATGATAAGGGAAAAGCTCCTTCTGGTTGAAAATGAAAAAGCCAGAAACCTTCTCCTTCTTGCATTGATATCAGTACTCCCTATGTGCAGCTTTGTAATGAAAGACGGTGGAGTATTGAGAATAAAAAAGAAATCAGTTGCTCCTGCAAAAGAAATGTTCAAAAAAAGAGCGAAAAAAATGTTGAAAGAAATAACATCCTCTAAAATAAACGATCCTGAACCAGAAGTGCTTTTAGGAGATGCACGTGCAATCCCCTATGAAGCAGAATCGTTTGATACACTAATCACTTCTCCACCTTACCTCAACAATATAGATTATACAAAAGTTTATGGTTTGGAGCTCTCTCTCCTGGAATTGGATTGGAAGGCTGCTGAAAGAACCCGCAAGCAAAGCCTTCGCTCATTCATTACTTCCCAATCCAAAGAAGAAAAAATCCCAGAAGAGGCTTTTGATTTTGCTGCAAAAATCCCTGTTGCAGGAACCTATTTCTCAGATATGGAAAAAGTGCTTTCAGAAACCCATCGTGTTCTGAAACCCAATTCCTCTGCTTGCTTCATAGTTGGAAATGCAGTAATCCATGAAACCCATATTCCTGTGGATGAGATCCTTGCATCAATTGGTGAAAGACTAGGATTTGAATCAGAAATAGTTGTGGGGTTAGAAAGAATCGCAGATGTAAAACCCAGAAAAATTAAAACAAGGGAAAGTGCAATAATATTTCATAAGAAGTGAACATATGAATTATTCAGAAACCATGAAAAAACTCAAATCCTATTCCAATCCAAAGAATGTGCAAGGAATGTCCAGATTCGGAATAAAAGGAGGAAAAATGCTAGGAATCAGTATTCCAATCTTACGCAAAATGTCCAAGGAAATAGGAAAAGACCATGCGCTTGCACTAGAACTATGGAATTCCGGAATACACGAAGCAAGAATACTTGCCTCAATGATCGATGATCCGAAACTCGTGACTGAAAAGCAGATGGATTCCTGGGTTTCTGATTTTGATTCCTGGGATGTCTGCGACCAGGTATGCATGAACCTTTTTGGAAAAGTTCCTTCAGCCTATAAAAAAATAGGTGAATGGGCTAAGAGAGAAGAAGAATTCGTGAGAAGAACTGCTTTTTCTATGATTGCAGTATTTGCCTGGCAAAAAAACGGACTAAGCGATAATCAAATAATCAAACTTATCCCTCTTATAAAAAAATACTCAACTGATGAACGCAACTTTGTAAAAAAAGCAGTGAACTGGGCTCTAAGACAGATTGGAAAAAGAAACCTAAACCTAAATACGGCTGCAATAAAAACAGCCAAGGAAATTCAAAAGCTTGATTCAAAAAGCGCAAAATGGATTGCCACTGATGCACTCCGCGAACTAACCAATGAAAAAACCCTAGCACGAATAAAGAAGAAATAATTTTAAACTGATTATTCAATACTGATTCATATGAAAAAGAAAAAAAGAAAAAAAATCAACAAAAATGCAAGCTATGCAATAGGCGGCCTAATAGTTTTTTCACTAATCGCTTTCATAATTTTTGTAGGATTTATAGTGCTTGCATTCACAGGCCATATTCCAATATTTTCAGACATGCTTGGAACTGCAAAAGCCAAGGATTTAGGAGTAAAATTCACTAATACGGATTATCAAAATGCAATCCATAAAATCCCAGCAAGCCTTTCCAATGTGGAAGATATGTGTTTTGGCTGTCCGTTATCATACAAAGGAGCAGTAGCTATGAATACAACCCTCACCGAGAGAGAATTCTCAGCACTTATAAACAAAATGAATGAAAAGAGCGGCCCAATAAAGGACATGCAAATTAAATTCAATTCAGATGGTACAGCTGAACTTTCAGCAATGGCCAACTATTCTGGAATAAATGCCCCGGTTTATGCAGAATTCACCATTGATTCCTCTTCCGGAAGCCCTGAATTCAACATCCAATCGCTAAGCTTTGCTTCAGTTGCAGCAGGCCAGGGCCAAATTGATGAAATGGAAACTCAACTCAATTCAGGAGTTCAAGACTTCTTTTCAGATTCCCCAGAACTTGGAATAACAGAAATGAGTATTTCAGGAGGTCAGATAGATATAGTTGGAACAATCCCTGAAAATATAACTGCTAGCTAACACATTTAAACAAAAATAAAAACATTTAAATATTTTTATTGCCAGTTATCATACGTGTTATTATGGGTCCTAAAACTAAAAATAGTCAAGCCAAGAATGACAAATTTCCACCAGGAGTTATGTTTAGATTGATAGAACCAACTGTAGACAGACTCACCCCTAAACAAAAGTCATTAGCCGCAGTGTTTAATTTATTTCAAACCGATA